>JBQGFI010000250.1:0-2297 GCA_052040065.1 Marmoricola sp. | reverse complement strand
AAGCTCAGCGCCACCATGAAGCCGGAGTAGAACCAGATGCCCTCGAGGATCACGTTGTAGGCGATCAGGTTGCGCACGAAGTCCTGCTTGCCCTCGACGGTGGTGATGTCCAGGGTCTGCTCGGTCATCCGCCTGATGTAGCGGACCTCGAACTGCTCCTTGGCCGCCATCGACGGCACCACGACGTGCGAGGCGTACGCCGCCTCCCGGTCGATCGGGAAGGTCTCCAGCACGTACTCGAAGCTCATGCAGTGGTTGGCCTCCTCCCACATCTGCTTGGCGAGGTAGAGGTGGCACTCGGCGGCGTTGACGTAGGGGTAGACGCCGAAGGCGAGGGCCTTGTTGACGAGCAGCTCGTTGGGGTTGAAGTAGCTCATCAGGAAGGTCAGCGCCTGGCGCTCGTCGTCGCTCATCCGCTCGAAGTCGGCGAGGTCCTCGCCCAGCTGCACCTCGTTGGGGAACCAGGTGTTGGCCACCGCCTGGTCGTAGAGCTCCATCGCCCAGGGGTAGGTGACGGGCTTGAGCAGCAGGCCCTCCTCGATGCCGGTGCCGAGGATGCCGCGGGTTGCCGTGTCGGTCATGTCGATCCGTCCTTCGTCGTACGTCGTGGTGTGGGGTGGGGTGGGTGGCCGGGGGGTCTCGTGACGGTGGCGGCGCGACCTCCTCGACCACCCGGGGTCGCGCGACCTCCACGACCCCCCGCGTCGCCGGGTGGTCGAGGAAGGCGCGCTAGCGCCTGTCTCGAGACCTGCTGCGACTCACTGGCAGGAGTCGCACTGCAGCCGCTCCTGCGGGTCGACCGGGCACTGCACCTCGTCGGTCGTGACCTGCTCGAGCTCCTGCACCTGCTCCGGGACCACGACCGGGGACGCCACCGCGCCGAAGCCGCGACGGGCGGGCGCGGCGGCGCCGAAGCCCCGTCGGGGGCCGGAGGTGGCGGGCGTGCGGGCCTCGCCCTTGTTGACCTTCACCGTGCTCTGCTCCGCGGTGTGACGGGGCATCATGTGCAGGTAGTAGGTGGTCTTGAGGCCCATGCGCCACGCGGCGGCGTACAGCTCGACCATCGTGCTGACGTTGCGGTCGGCGAGGTAGATGTTGCGGCTGATCGCCTGGTCGATCCACTTCTGCGCCCGCGCGGCCACCTCGAGGTAGGCGCGGCCGGAGAGCTGGAAGGAGGTCTGGTAGATCTCCACCAGCTCCGCGGGCACGCCGTGCTCCTCGGAGACCTTCGACAGGTCGCCCTGGTGCCGCAGCAGCTCCTCCCGCACGTCCTCCCAGATCCCGAGGGCGCGCAGGTCCTCGACCAGGTTGCGGTTGACCTCGAGGAACTTGCCCGAGCTCGTCGCACGGCTGAAGATCTGGCTGAACTGCGGGTCCAGCCCCGGCGTCGTGCCCGCGACCAGCCCGATCGACGCCGTCGGCGCGATCGCCAGCAGCGTGGAGTTGCGGATGCCGCCCGCGACCTTGGTGCGCAGCGCGTCCCAGTCGAGCCGGCTGCTCCGGTCGACCTCCACGGGCACGCCGCGGTCGGCCTCCAGCAGGTCCAGGGAGTCCAGCGGCACCATGCCCTGGCTCCAGCGCGACCCCTCGAAGTTGGCGTAGCTGCCGCGCTCCCGGGCGAGGTCGGCCGAGGCGTCGATCGCGTGCCAGCTCACGAACTCCATGAGCCGGTCGATCAGGTCGTAGGCCGCCTGCGACTCGTAGGAGTAGCCGAAGCGCTCGACCACGTCGGTGAAGCCCATGACGCCCAGCCCGAGCGCGCGGTTGAGGTCGTTGGACCGCTCCGACTCCGGCACCGAGCTGATCGTGATGTCGATCAGGTTGTCGAGCTGGCGCACCGCGAGCCGCGCCGACTCCGCCAGCCGGTCCCAGTCGACGACGGCGTGCTGCCGCCGCCCGGTCACGTGGCGGGCCAGGTTGATCGAGGCCAGGTTGCAGACCGAGACGTTGTCGCGGTCCTGCGGCAGGCAGATCTCGGTGCACAGGTTGGAGAGGTGGATGGTGCCGGTGTTGTGGTTCAGCGCACGGGTGTTGACCGTGTCCTTCCACGTGAGCCACGGGTGCGAGGTCGACTGCAGCGTGGTGAGGATCTGCTTGTACTGCTCGCGCGCGCCGACCCGCTTGTGGCGGAGCCCGCCGGCCTCGGCCAAGGCGGCGTACTCGGCGTAGCGGCGGCTGAAGGCCGCGCCGGTGAGCTCGACGAGGTCGGGCACCTCGGCGGGGTCGAAGAGGTACCACGGCTGGTCGGCCTCGACGCGCTTCATGAACTCGTCGGAGATCCAGACGGCCGTGTTGGC
>JBQGFI010000249.1:0-3598 GCA_052040065.1 Marmoricola sp. | reverse complement strand
CCGCCGCCACGCGCCCGAACACGTCGTCCGCGCGGCGCGCGATGACGAGCGCCCGCCAGATCACGACGCCGAGCAGGGCGATCAGCACGCCCGCGCCGACCAGGCCGAGCTCCTCGCCGGCCACGGTGAAGACGAAGTCGGTCTGCTGCTCGGGGACGAAGCCCGAGCGGGTCTGCGAGCCTTCGAAGAGACCCTGTCCGAAGAGGCCGCCGTTGCCGATGGCGATGCGGGCCTGCTCGACGTTGTAGCCCGCTCCGCGCGGGTCGAGGTCGGGGTCCACGAAGGCCAGGAACCGGTCGACCTGGTAGGGCTTGAGCAGCCCGGTCCCGACCCCGCGCAGCGCCAGGGCGTCGGCGCCCCCGACGAGCGCGACCAGCCACCGGCGGGGCACCCCGGAGACGGCGAGCACGGCGAAGACCGTCGCCGCGAGCACGAGCATGGTGCCGAGGTCGGGCTGCGCGATGATCAGCACGGCGGGCACGCCGGCGATCGCGCCCATGATGCCGACGTCGGCCAGACCGACCCGGCGGGTGCGGGAGTTCTCCACCCGCTCGGCGACCACCATCGCCATCATGATCACGACGGCGAGCTTGGCGAACTCGGCGGGCTGCACCGACATGCCGCCGATCAGCAGCCACGAGCGCGAGCCGTTGATCGTCGAGCCCATCACCAGCACGAGCAGCAGGCCGACGATCGAGCCGGCGTACACCAGCGGCGTCACGATCCGCACCCAGCGGTGGTCGATGGCGAAGACGACGAGCATCAGCACCAGCCCGATCGCCACGTTGACCAGGTGGCGGTGCAGGTACGCCGTGGAGTCGCCGCCGGTGAGCGCGTCGTTGGTGGCCGTGGCCGACCACACCAGCAGGGTGCCGATGGCCACGATCACGGCGGCGGCCCCGAGCATCACCCAGTCGAGCGACGGCACGACGACGCGGCTCCGGGCCACCGCGAGGCGGGGCAGGGGCAGCACGGTCACGGGTCAGTCCTCCCTGGTCGACGCGGGCGGGAGGATCGAGCCGTCCTCGGCGAAGGTCGGCAGCCCCGGCGGCGGGACCGAGCCGGGGATCGCGGCGTCGGCCTTGACGACGCGGTCCTCCTCGACGCCGTAGAGCGCCTCCCAGATCTTGCGGATCGCCGGGCCCGAGGTGCCCGAGCCGGTGCCGCCCTGGCTGACCATCATCACCACGGCGTAGTCGTCGTTGTAGGAGGCGACCCACGAGGTCGACTGCTTGCCGTAGACCTCGGCGGAGCCGGTCTAGGAGCGCACCTCCAGCTGGCCGGGGAAGCCCTCCATGCGCCACGCCATGGTGCCGTCGGTGGTGACGGTGCGCAGCGCGTCGTCGATGTAGTCGAGGATCTCCTGCTTGACCGGCACCTTGGCCTGCACCGTGGGCTCGATCTCCTTGCGCAGCTCACCGTCGGGGCTGACGATCGCCTTGGCCACCCGCGGCTCGTACAGCACGCCGCCGTTGACCAGCGCGCCGTACGCCCGCGCCAGCTGCAGCGGCGTCACGGCCGTGTCGCCCTGACCGATGGAGAAGTTGACCGCGTCGCTGACGCGGTACTTGTAGCCCTCGACGCAGAACTCCCGCGCGAAGCGGTGCTGGAAGTCCGTGCCGGACTCCTCGCCGAGCTCGCAGTAGTAGTCCTTCATCTGCTCGTAGTAGGCCTTCTTCCACTTGCGGTCGGCGATGCGGCCGCTGGCCTCGCTCGGCAGGTCGACGCCGGTCGGCTTGCCGAAGCCGAACTTCTTCGCCATCGCGACCAGCGGGTCCTTGGCGTCGACGTCGCTGCTGTCGCTGCCGAAGCGCTGCCAGAAGTCGTAGCCGATGCGGTAGAAGAAGGTGTTGCAGGAGACCTCGAGCGCCTTGGCGAAGCCGATGTAGCCGTGCGAGCTGGACTCCATGTTCTTGAAGGTGCGGTTGCCCACCTGGAAGCCCGAGGAGCACGCCAGCGAGGTGGCGGTGGAGTAGCCGTTCATCAGCGCCCCGGCGCTCATGAAGGACTTCCAGGTCGATCCCGGCGCGAACTGTCCCTGGGTGGCGCGGCTCAGCAGCGGCGTGCCGGCCTCCTCGGAGTAGAGCCGCGTCAGCTCCTTCTGGCTGATGCCGCCCGACCAGACCTCCGGGTCGTAGGTCGGCTGGCTGGCCATGCCCACGATGCGCCCGGTCTTGACGTCGAGCACCACGGCGGCGCCGCTGTCGGCGACGTAGCGGCGGCCCGTGACGGTGTCGACGGTGTTGCGGGCGGTCGAGATGGTCTCGGCCAGCTGCTTCTCGACCACGCTCTGCACCCGGGCGTCGATGGAGGTGACGAGGGTGTCGCCCGGCGTCGCCTCGACCTCGCCCGACTCCCCCAGCACCCGGCCCAGCGAGTCGACGGTCACGCGGGTGTAGCCCGGCTCGCCGCGCAGGTAGGCGTCGTAGGACTTCTCCACGCCGGACCGGCCCACGACCGAGGCGCCGTTGACGGAGGTGTCGCCGTCGGCCTCGGCCTCCTCGAGCTCGCCCCCGGTGATCGGGCTGAGGTAGCCGAGCAGGTGGGCGGCGTTGATGCCGAAGGGCGAGGGGTAGGCGCGGACGTTCTCCTGCTGGGCCAGCACGCCCGGGAAGTCCTCGGTGCTCTCCAGCAGCTTGACCGCGACGCGCTGCTCGACGTCACGCGCGACCGGGACCGGCTGGTAGGGCGAGCCGTTCCAGCAGGTGCCGGCCTCGGAGCCCTCCTGGCCGCACAGCAGCATCCGCTTGGTGATGGCGTCGTAGGAGACGTCGACGACCTTGCCGAGCCGGGTCAGCACGCGCTGGCGGCGCTCCTCGTCGAGCTTGCCGATCAGGGTGCGGTCGACGCTGACCACCCAGCTGCTGCGGTTGGCCACCAGCGGGCGACCCATGTCGTCGACGACGAGGCCGCGCGCGGGCTGCACCACGACCTCGCGGACCGACTGCTCGGCCGCCGCGGCCTGGTAGCCCTCCCCGGTGAGCACCTGCATGTACCAGAGCCGGGCGAAGAGGGTGATGAAGAGCGAGAGCACGAGGGCCTGCACGACGAGCAGGCGCAGCCGGGACTTCTCCGAGGCCTCGCGACGGATGAGGACAGCAGCCATCGGGCGTCAGGCCGCCAGCTCGTGGGTCGTGGGGCGGTGGAAGACGGGCATCAGCAGCGGCACCACCAGCGGCGCGACCACGACGTCCCACAGCAGCGCGATCAGCACGACCTGCACCATCTGGCCGGCCGGGAGCGCGTGGTCGCCGAGCAGGGCGCCGGTGAGCGCGAAGACCGAGGTGGCGACGAAGCTGCACACCGCGACCAGTCCCACGACGGCCAGGGGCGAGTGACGCGCCTCGGTGCGCACCCGCCCGGCGAGCACCGCGACGAGCACCAGCGAGAGGGCCCACTGCCCCGCGACGTGGTCGGCGGGGGGCGCGAGGTCGAGCAGCAGGCCGCCGGCGAAGCCGACGACCGCGCCGAAGCCGGGACCGCGGACGACGCTCGCGGCGACGACCGTGAGCAGCACCAGGTTGGGCACCACGCCGTTGACCGCCACGACCGGCAGCGCCGCGACCTGCAGCACCACCGCGAGCGCGACCACGACGGC
>JBQGFI010000248.1:0-1571 GCA_052040065.1 Marmoricola sp. | reverse complement strand
GCGTCGCCACCGGCGCCCTCGGCGGGCACGACAGGATCACTCATGGGCTTCCTCGGGGACGGGCTGCGGGGACGTGAGGTCCGAGACTAAGCCTCCAATATCGCCCGAGACGGTGCACGACACAAACTCGGCGTCGAGGTGAGTGCCCCAGGCAGGAGTCGAACCTGCGACCTTTCGCTTAGGAGGCGGCTGCTCTATCCGCTGAGCTACTGGGGCCTGCGGTCGCACATCCTCGCACGGGCGCGGGCCGGACCCGGAAGAGAGGGAGCGGTGGGCCCCAGCCCCCCGACTTGGGCCCACCGCCGCGCGGCTTGCCGCGGGCTTTCCGGAAATCATGGTCCCGGGTCGGACGTAGCCCGACGTCCGTGCTCCCGAGTCCCCCCAGCTCCCGCGGCTGCCCCCCACGAGGCGGGGCGATCAGCCGTCGGGGCCAGTCTGACCCGCCGGTCTGGACCACACAAGGGGACGTCCACTCCCAATCTGCGGAGAATCGGAAGAAATCAGTTCGGGTCCGACTCGAACCGAATGCCGGCCGCCTGGAGCCGCTCCAGCAGCCGGTCCCCCAGGGCCTGCGCGGGGGTCAGCTGCCCCGCGACGGCGGGGTTGTCGTCGAGCGCCAGGCACAGCGCCGACTCGGCCAGCATCTTCGCGGTCTCGCCGTAGCCCGGGTCGCCCCCCGAGACCCGGGTGTGCACCTGCGTCCCGCCCGCCTCGCCGACGAAGTCGACCCGGAACCACGACTTCGCGCGCCGCGACTCGTCGGGCCCCTGGCCGGGCTCGATCCGGCGGCCGAGGAACGAGCGCAGCGGCGGCACCTGGGCCGCGAGGCCGAGTCCGGCCACCGCCAGCGCCCCGCCCGCGGCGTACCGCAGGGTCTTGGTGCCGGCGAAGTGGGAGTAGCGGAAGCGGGGACCGTACGCCGGCAGCGCGGCGCCGCTGCGCGCGACGATCACGGGGTCGATCGTCGGCAGCGGCAGCAGCCAGTAGCCGAGGACCGGGTCGCGCCGCGGCTTCGCCCCGACCGCGCGGGACGACCGTCCCTCGGGGCGCTGCTCGAGCCGCCGGCGCGCAGCGGAGGCCTCCTTCATCTGCTTCGGCCGCGACATCGCGGTGAGCGCGGAGTGGAACGTGCCGCCGGAGACCATGCCGCCCGCGCGGACGACGCCGCGCAGCGTGATCGGCTCGTCCGCGGGGAGCTGCTGGACGGTGTAGTAGGCGCCGAGGTCGTGGGGGATCGAGTCGAAGCCGCAGGCGTGGACGATCCGGGCGCCGGTCCGCTCGGCGACCGCGTGGTGGGCGGCATACATCCGGTCGACGAACTCGGGCTCGCCGGTGAGGTCGACGTACGCCGTGCCCGCGGCGGCGCACGCCGCGACCAGCGGCTCGCCGTAGGAGAGGTAGGGGCCGACCGTGGTGGCCACGACCTTCGTCCGCACCGCGAGCGCGTCGAGCGCCGCCCGGTCGGCGGAGTCGGCGACGACCAGCTCGAGGTCGCCGAGCGCCGGGTCGATCGCCGCGAGCCGGGCCCGCACGGCCTCGAGCTTGTCGAGGTTGCGCCCGGCGATCGCCCA
>JBQGFI010000247.1:0-9376 GCA_052040065.1 Marmoricola sp. | reverse complement strand
GTGCACCTGCAGCGCGGCTTCCGCAACCGCTACCCCCACGAGCTCTCCGGCGGGCAGCGCCAGCGGGTCGGCATCGCCCGGGCCCTGGCCCTCGAGCCCGACCTGCTGGTGGCCGACGAGCCGACCTCGGCGCTCGACGTGTCGGTGCAGGCCAAGGTGCTGGCGCTCTTCCAGGAGCTGCAGCGCGAGCAGGGCTTCGCCTGCCTCTTCATCAGCCACGACCTCGGCGTCGTGGAGCTGCTGGCGTCGCGCATCGCGGTGCTGCTCCACGGCAAGCTCGTCGAGGTCGGCCCGACCGAGCAGATCGTCCACCACCCGCAGCACGACTACACCCGGCGGCTCGTCGCCGCGGTCCCCGTGCCCGACCCCGCCGAGCAGCGTCGGCGCCGCGAGGCCCGTGACGCTCTGATCGCCCAGGCCGGGGTCTCCTGACGCCGACCCGGCGCTGCTGCACGACGTGCACACGCGACGGCTCGGCGTACAGGTGCGCCGGGTGGGCTCGTAGGGTCGGGGGGTGATGGACGGTCTCTTCGAGTACGACGCTCCCGGCGCCGAGCCGGCGGCGTCCGGGGGGAGCCTGGCGGGCAACGAGCACGCGTCGGCGCCGCTCGCCGTGCGGATGCGTCCGCGCACCCTCGAGGAGCTGGTCGGGCAGCAGCACCTGCTGCAGGCCGGCGCGCCGCTGCGGCGGCTGGTCGAGGGCGACCAGCCGATGTCGCTGCTGCTGTGGGGGCCGCCGGGCACCGGCAAGACCACGATCGCCTCGGTGCTCAGTCGCCAGACCGACCGCCAGTTCGTGGAGGTGTCCGCGGTCGCCGCGGGCGTCAAGGAGGTGCGGGCGGCGATCGACGGCGCCCGCAAGCGGCTGGTGCGCACCGGCCAGGAGACGGTGCTCTTCGTCGACGAGGTGCACCGCTTCACCAAGGCGCAGCAGGACGCGCTGCTGCCCGGGGTCGAGAACCGCTGGGTCACCCTCGTCGCGGCGACGACCGAGAACCCCTTCTTCTCCGTGATCTCCCCGCTGCTCTCGCGCTCGCTGCTGCTCACCCTGGAGCCGCTGACCGACGACGACGTGCGTGACGTCGTACGCCGCGCGCTCGCCGACGAGCGCGGCCTCGCGGGCGAGCTGGAGATCGACGACGAGGCGCTCGACCACCTGGTCCGGCTCGCGGCCGGCGACGCCCGGCGCTCGCTGACCTACCTGGAGGCGGCGGCCGGGGCGGCGGCGACGGGCACCGACGGGGCGGGCCGCATCGACCTCGCCACCACCGAGCGGGCGGTCGACCGGGCCGCGGTGCGCTACGACCGCCAGGGCGACCAGCACTACGACGTCACGAGCGCCTTCATCAAGTCGATCCGCGGCTCCGACGCCGACGCGGCGATGCACTACCTCGCGCGGATGGTCGAGGCGGGGGAGGACCCGCGCTTCATCGCCCGGCGGCTGGTGATCCTCGCCAGCGAGGACGTCGGCCTCGCCGACCCCACGGCGCTGCCGACGGCGGTGGCCGCCGCGCAGGCGGTGCAGCTGATCGGCATGCCGGAGGCCCGGCTCAACCTCGCCCAGGCCACCTTGCACCTGGCCCTCGCGCCCAAGAGCAACGCGGTGATCAAGGCGATCGACGCCGCCAGCGCCGACGTGCGGGCCGGCAAGGTCGGCCCGGTCCCGCCGCACCTGCGCGACGCCCACTACGGCGGCTCGAAGAAGCTCGGGCACGGAGCCGGCTACAAGTACGCCCACGACGAGCCCTACGGCATCGCCGAGCCGCAGTACGCCCCCGACGTGGTCGCCGACGCCGGGTACTCCGAGCCGACCTCGCTCGGTGCCGAGGCCGGCCTGCGGGAGCGGTGGGAGCGGGTCCGGCGCCGGGTGCGGGGCGGGTAGGGTCTCTCGGCATGGACCGGACCGTGGTGCTCGTCGGCGGCGTGCTGCTGCTCGCGCTGACTCTGGTCTGCGCCGGGCTGCTGCTGCTCGCCCGCCGTGACCGCGCCCGCGCCGAGGCCGACGCCGCGACGGCCCGCGCTGAGACGGCGCGTCTCGAGCAGCGTCTCGGCGAGCTCGCCGAGCGCCTCGACTCGGTGGCCGGCGTCCGCTCCGCCGATGGTGACGACGCGGCGTACCTGATCACCGACGCCGGCGACCGGACACCCGCGCCGATGCTCGACGACCGGCTGGTGCTCAGCGCCGCGGTGGGGGAGCCGCTGGTCAGGGCGGTCGCCCTCACCCACGGCGTACGCCGTGCGCTCGCCGCCGAGTCGCGCCACCGGATCCGCTTCGCGATGCGCCAGGAGAGCCGCCGCGCGCGCAAGCAGCGTCGCCGCGAGATGCGCGAGGTGTGGCTGGCGCACAAGCGCGCCGAGCGCGACCTGCGCCGCACCGAGCAGGCCGAGGCGGCCACCGCCGCATGAGGAAGCCGACGATGAGCCGGCCCCGTGGGTAGAGCAGTGTGGTTCGTCGCGGGGGCCGCCGCGGGGGTGTACGGCGTCGTCCGCGGCCGCCGCGCCGTCGAGACCTTCACGCCCGACGGGCTGCGTGACCGCGTCGCCGGCCTCAGCCTGGGCGCCCAGCTCTTCGCCCAGGAGGTGCGCACCGGCGCGGCCGAGAAGGAGGCCGAGCTGCGCGAGCGGCTCCACCTCGTGAGCTCCACCGACACTCCGCCGGCGCTGCAGCCCGGCACGACCGAGCCCGACCAGGAGGACCGCTAGTCATGGACACCGCCGAGATCCGCCGCCGCTTCGTCGCGCACTTCGAAGCCGCCGGCCACACGGCCGTGCCCTCGGCGTCGCTGCTGGTGCCCGACCCGACGCTGCTCTTCGTCAACGCCGGCATGGTGCCCTTCAAGCCCTACTTCCTCGGCCAGGAGACGCCGCCCTACCCGCGCGCCACGAGCGTGCAGAAGTGCATCCGCACCCCCGACATCGAGGACGTCGGCAAGACCACCCGGCACGGCACCTTCTTCGAGATGTGCGGCAACTTCAGCTTCGGCGACTACTTCAAGCAGGGCGCCATCGAGCTCGCGTGGGAGCTGGTCACCAAGCCGGTCGCCGACGGCGGCTTCGGCCTGGAGGAGGGCCGGCTGCACCCGAGCGTGCTCGCCGGCGACGACGAGGCGCTCGCGCTGTGGTGCCGGGTGACCGGGCTGCCCGAGAGCCGCATCGTCAAGCTCGGCCCGAAGGAGAACTACTGGTCGATGGGCGTGCCCGGACCGGGCGGTCCGTGCTCGGAGATCCTCTACGACCGGGGGCCGGCCTACGGTCCCGACGCCGACTGGGCGGCCATGGGCACCGACATGGACCCCGCCCTGGAGGACCGCTACCTGGAGATCTGGAACCTCGTCTTCATGCAGGACGAGCTCTCCGACGTGCGTTCCAAGAGCGACTTCGACATCGCGGGCTCGCTGCCGAAGAAGAACATCGACACCGGCATGGGCCTGGAGCGCGTGGCCTACCTGCTCCAGGGCCGGGAGAACATGTACGAGATCGACGTCATGTTCCCGGTGATCCAGCGCGCCGAGGAGCTCACCGGCAAGCGGTACGGCGCCGACCCCGGCGACGACGTGCGGATGCGGGTCGTCGCCGACCACGTGCGCTCCTCGATGATGCTCATCGGCGACGGCGTCACCCCCGGCAACGAGGGGCGGGGCTACGTGCTGCGCCGGCTGCTGCGGCGCGCCGTGCGCTCGATGCGGCTGCTGGGGTACGCCGACCCGTCGCTGCCCGAGCTGATGCCGGTGAGCCGCGACCGGATGGGTGAGACCTACACCGACCTGGTCACCGACTGGGAGCGCATCGCGCGGGTGGCCTACAACGAGGAGCAGGTCTTCCGCCAGACCCTCGCCACGGGCACCACGATCTTCGACACCGCGGCGGCGCAGGTGCGTGAGTCGGGCGGCTCCTCGCTCAGTGGCTCGCAGGCCTTCACGCTGCACGACACCTACGGCTTCCCGATCGACCTCACCCTGGAGATGGCGGCCGAGAAGGGGCTCGAGGTCGACGAGTCCGGCTTCCGCGGCCTGATGGCCGAGCAGCGCGAGCGGGCCAAGGCCGACGCGCGCGCCAAGCGCGGCAAGCACGCCGACACCGGCGTCTACCGCGGGCTGCTCGACGCCTCCGGGCCCACCGAGTGGCTGGCCTACGAGACGCTGCGCACCGAGTCGGGCGTGCTCGCGGTGCTGCGCGAGGGCGCGGCCGTCGACGCGCTCGCCGCGGGCGAGGTCGGCGAGCTCGTGCTCGACCGCACCCCCTTCTACGCCGAGTCCGGCGGACAGGCGGCCGACGCCGGCACGATGCAGTGGGACGGCGGCTCCGTGGAGGTGCTCGACGTCCAGCGCCCCGTGCGCGGGCTGGTCGTGCACCAGGTGCGCGTCACCGACGGCGAGCTGCGCGCCGGGACGCCGCTGGTGGCGCAGGTCGACCCGCAGTGGCGCCTGGGCGCCCGGCAGGCGCACTCCGGCACCCACGTCGTGCACGCCGCGCTGCGCGAGGTGCTCGGCCCCTCGGCGCTGCAGTCGGGCTCCTTCAACCGACCCGGCTACCTGCGGCTCGACTACGGCTGGACGACGGCGCTCTCGCCCGAGCAGCTGCACGCGGTCGAGGAGGTCTCCAACGCCGCGCTGCGCGAGGACCTGCCGGTGTCGTGGCAGTACATGACGCTGGAGGAGGCCAAGGAGTGGGGCGCCATCGCGCTCTTCGGCGAGACCTACGACAACACCGCCGTGCGGGTGGTCGAGATCGGCGGCCCCTGGTCGCGCGAGCTGTGCGGCGGCACCCACGTCGACCACGCCTCGCAGGTCGGCACCGTCGTGCTGACCTCGGAGTCCTCGGTCGGGTCGGGCAACCGGCGCGTCGAGGCGCTGGTGGGGCTGGAGGGCTACGCCTACCTCGCCAAGGAGCGTGACCTCGTCGGCCAGCTCACCACGATGCTCAAGGTGCAGCCGGACCAGCTGCCCACGCGGGTGGCCGACGTGGTGGAGCGGCTGCGCGCCACCGAGAAGGAGCTGGAGCGGCTGCGGCTGCAGCAGCTGCTGGGCTCGGCCGCCGACCTGGTCGCCGGGGCCGAGGACGTCGGCGGCGTGTCGTTCGTGGGCACCGTGGCCGCCGGCGCGGCGGGGAACGACGTGCGCACCCTGGCGCTCGACGTGCGCGGCCGGCTGCCGGGCGACCGCCCCGGCGTCGCCGCCGTGATCGGCGAGGCCAAGGGCCGACCGTCGCTGGTGGTGGCCGTCAACGACGCCGGCCAGGCCGCGGGCGTCTCGGCGTCCGACCTGGTCCGGGCGGGCTCCGAGGAGCTCGGCGGCAAGGGCGGCGGCAAGGCCGACGTCGCGCAGGGCGGTGGCACCGACCCCGCGAAGGCCGACGACGCGCTCGCCGCGATCCGACGGACGCTCGCCCAGCGGTGATCCTGCCGTGACGCAGCCGGCGCCGCGCGGCGTACGCCTCGGGATCGACCCCGGGGAGGCCCGGATCGGGGTCGCCTCGAGCGACCCGTCGGGGATCCTCGCGACCCCCGTGGAGACGGTGCGGCGCGGTGACGGCGACCTCGACCGCCTGGCGACGCTCGTCGAGGAGCTCGGCGCGGTGCTCGTCTACGTCGGCCTGCCACGCTCGATGTCCGGGGGAGAAGGCCCCTCGGCCGGTAGGGTTCGAGCGTTCGCCGACGACCTCGCCAGACGGGTGCACCCCTGTCCGGTGCGGCTCACCGACGAGCGCCTGAGCACCGTGACCGCCGAGGGGCAGCTGCGGGCGCAGGGCCGCAAGGGCAGGAAGCGCCGGGCGGTGGTCGACCAGGCCGCCGCGGTGGTGATCCTGCAAGGAGCGCTGGAGCGGGAGCGGCAGACCGGTGGCACGCCGGGGGAGCCCGTGACCGTGACCGGCCACGACGAGAGCGACTGACCCAGGTGGACGACGGACGCGCAGCCGACCCCGGTCCCGAGGTGGAGGACGACGACCGCCTCCTCGGTGACGAGGAGTGGGTCACGGCCCCGCCCCGGCGGCGCCGCGCCCGCAGCTGCCTGCCCGTCCTGCTCGTGCTCGCCGTGCTGGGCTCGGCGATGTGGTTCGGCGGCCGCTGGGCCTTCGAGGAGCTCAGCACCCGGCTCGCCGGACCCGAGGACTTCGAGGGGCCCGGCACCGGGGAGGTGCTCGTCGAGGTCTCCGACGGCGCCACGTCCGCCGACATCGGCCGCACCCTCAAGGCTGAGGGCGTCGTTGCCAGCGTCGACGCCTTCACGGCCGCCGCACGCGAGGACGCCGACTCGGTCAACATCCAGGTCGGCTACTACGAGCTGCAGCGCGAGATGCGGGCCGAGGACGCCCTGGCGGTGCTGGTCGACCCCGACAACCTGGTGCAGGCGCTCGTGACCGTCCCGGAGGGGCTCCAGGTCCGGCAGGTGCTCGGCGTGCTGGCCGAGGAGACCGACTTCTCCCGCCGCCAGTTCGCGCGGGCCCTGCGCAACCCCGAGCTCGGCCTGCCCGACTACGCCGACGGCAACGCCGAGGGCTACCTCTTCCCCGCGACCTACACGGTCGGCCCTCGCGACACCCCGCTGTCGATCCTGCAGCAGATGGTCGGCCGCTGGCGCCAGGCGGCCGACGACGCCGGGCTGGAGGAGCGGGCCGAGGCGCTGGGCAAGACCCCCGCCGAGCTGATGATCATCGCCTCGCTGGTCGAGGCCGAGGGCCGCGGCGACGACCTGCCGAAGATCGCGCGCGTCATCTACAACCGCCTCGACGGTCCCGGCGACAAGGGCGGCACCAACGGCCTGCTCCAGGTCGACGCCGCCAACGCCTACGGCATCGGCGAGTCCGGCAACATCGCGCTCTCCGCCGACCAGCTGGCCGAGGACACGCCGTACAACACCCGGCTCTACCCCGGCCTGCCTCCCACGCCGATCGAGAACCCGGGCGAGGCGGCGATCGCCGCGGCCGCCCAGCCCGCCGACGGACCCTGGTACTACTACGTCACCGTCGACCTGCGCACCGGGGAGACCCGCTTCTCGGAGACCTACGAGGAGTTCCTGCAGAACAGGCGGGTCTACCAGGAGTACTGCGAGACCTCCGATGCCTGCTGAGCCCGGGGTGGTCGGGTCGTGAGGTGCGCCGTCCTCGGTCGCCCCGTGGCCCACTCGCTCTCGCCGGCCATGCACCGGGCGGCGTACGCCGAGCTGGGCCTGGAGGGCTGGACCTACGACGCCGTCGAGGTGGGCGACGACGGCCTCCCCGACTTCCTGGCGGGACTCGACGGCTCCTGGCGGGGGCTGTCGCTGACGATGCCCCTCAAGCGTCGCGCCGTGCCGCTGGTCGACAGCCTCGACGACTGGGCGTCGGTCTCGGGCGCCGTCAACACCGTGCTGCTGACCGAGCGCCGTCGCCTGGGCTTCAACACCGACGTGCCGGGCGCGATGGCGGCGATCCTGGAGCAGGTGCACGAGCCGCTCCACGACGTGGTCGTCCTCGGCGGCGGTGCGACCGCCACCTCGACGCTCCTGGCCGCCGTCGAGCTGGGCTGCAGCCGCGCCCGGCTGCTGGTGCGTGACCCGGCCCGCGCGCAGGAGACGCTGCGCCAGGTGCGCGCCCACCGGCGCGCCCCCGCGGTCGACGTCGAGGTGCTCGACGAGGCCGTCGCGGCGGGGGCCCTGCAGGCCGACCTGCTCGTGTCGACCGTGCCGGTGGCCGCGCAGACGCCCGCCCTGCTGGCGGCGAGCGCGGAGGTCCCGGCGGTCTTCGACGCGGTCTACGACCCGTGGCCCACGCCGCTGTGCCTCGCCGCGCAGCAGTCCGGACGCCGCTGCGTCACCGGCCTCGACCTGCTGGCGCAGCAGGCGGTGCTGCAGCTGCAGGTGATGGCCGGTCGGTCGGTCTCCGCCGCGGTGCTGCGGGCGGCCGCCCTGCGCGAGCTGCGCTCGCGAGGGTCTGTGGATCGCGCCCCCGACCGCGCCGCGCTGTCCTAGCCTCGCTGCATGTCACCGCTGCTGGCCGCGCTCGTCTGCGCGCTCGCCTGCGGGGCGCTCGCGCTCGCGATGCCGGCCTGGTTGGCGCGGCTCCCCGAGCCGGAGCCCGAGCCGGAGCCGGCCGCGCCGGCCGGCGAGGCAGAGGGAGTGCCGGGCACGGTGCTGGCCCCCGCCCCGCCCAAGGAGCCGTACGCCGACCTCGCGGCGCTGCCGTGGCTGCGTCCGGCGCTCGTCATGGCGAGCGCCGTCGTGGGGGCGGTCTTCGGCGCCACGCTCGGCGGCACCGGGGCGCTGGTCTACCTGGTGCCACTGGTGCCGGTCGGCGCGCTGCTCCTCGTCGTCGACTGGCGCACCACGCTGCTGCCCACCCGGCTGATCCACCCGACCTACGCCGCCCTGGCGGTGCTGGTGCCGCTCGCGGCGCTGCTCGACCGCGACCTCGACGCGCTGTGGCGCGCGGCGCTCGGCTGGCTCGTGGTGGGCGGGTGGTTCTGGGTCTGCTGGCGGGTGCTCGGCGCCTGGGGCTTCGGCGACGTGCGCCTGGCGCGGGTGCTCGGTCCGGCGCTGGGCTACCTCGGCTGGTCCGAGGTGCTGGTCGGCCTGATGCTGATGCTGGTGCTGGGTGCGCTGGGGGGCGTGGTGCTCACGCTGCGCCACCGCGCGCTGCGCCGCCGCTACCCCTACGGCCCCTTCATGCTGCTCGGCGCCGCCGTCGCCGTGCCCTGGGCGGCCGACCTCGCCCGGGCCCTCGGCTACGCCCCGCCCTGACCTCGCGGGCGCCGGGGAGTGACCGGTCGGCGGGGTGAGGGGAGCGGCGTGGGAGACTGCGGGCCATGCTGCGCTGGCTCACCGCGGGGGAGTCCCACGGCCCCCTGCTCACCGCGATCCTCGAGGGTCTCCCCGCCCACGTGCGGGTGACGACCGACGACCTCGCGGACGCGCTGGCCCGACGACGGCTCGGCTACGGGCGCGGCGCGCGGATGAAGTTCGAGCAGGACGAGGTGCGCCTGGTGGGCGGCGTCCGCCACGGCGAGACCCAGGGCGGTCCGGTCGCGATCGAGATCGGCAACACCGAGTGGCCCAAGTGGGACCAGGTGATGTCGGCCGACCCGGTCGCCCCCGAGATCCTCGAGGGGCTGGCCCGCAACGCCGCGCTGACCCGGCCGCGGCCCGGGCACGCCGACCTCGTCGGCATGCAGAAGTACGACTTCACCGAGGCCCGCCCGGTGCTCGAGCGCGCCTCCGCCCGTGAGACCGCAGCGCGGGTGGCGCTGGGCCGGGTGGCCAGCGCCTTCCTGGAGCAGGCCACGGGCGCCCGGCTGGTCTCGCACGTCGTCGAGCTCGGCGGTGTGCCCGCGCCCGACGGGTCGGTCCCCGGCCCCGACGACGTCGCGCGGCTCGACGCCGACCCGGTGCGCTGCCTCGACGAG
>JBQGFI010000246.1:0-9646 GCA_052040065.1 Marmoricola sp. | reverse complement strand
CTCACCGCGGCGTCGACCGCCTTGCGGCTGAGCACGTCGCACACCGCCTCCTGGAACGACGCCGCGACGTCGGCGACGGGCACCGGCTCGCCGGCGTCCTCGCGCGCCTGCACCCAGCGGGCGACGGCGGTCTTGAGGCCGGAGCAGGAGAAGTCGAAGCGGTGCCGCTCCTGGTCGCGCCGCGAGCTGAGCCCCCGCGGGAAGTCGATGGCGACCGAGCTGCCCGACCGGGCCGCCCGGTCGATGTGCGGGCCACCGGGGAAGGGCAGCCCGAGCAGCCGCGCGACCTTGTCGAAGGCCTCGCCCGCGGCGTCGTCGATGGTGCTGCCCAGCGGCTCGACGCTCGTGGTCACGTCGGCCACGCGCAGCAGGCTGGAGGGGCCGCCGGAGACGAGCAGCGCCAGGCACGGGTCGGGCAGCGCGCCGTGCTCGAGCTGGTCGACGGCGACGTGCGCGGCGAGGTGGTTGACGCCGTACAGCGGGCGGCCGAGCCCGAGCGCGAGCGACTTCGCGGCAGCCACCCCCACCAGCAGCGCCCCCGCGAGACCCGGTCCGGCGGTCACCGCGACGGCGTCGACGTCGTCGAGGCGGACGCCCGCCGTGGCGCAGGCCCGCTCCACCGTCGGCACCATCGCCTCCAGGTGGGCCCGCGACGCCACCTCGGGGACGACGCCACCGAAGCGGGCGTGCTCCTCCACCGAGGAGGCCACCGCGTCGGCGAGCAGCTCGTGGCCGCGCACCAGCCCGACGCCGGTCTCGTCGCAGGAGGTCTCGATGCCGAGGACGAGGGGAGAGCTCACGGGAGGATCGTGCCACGCGGGTAGCGTCCGACCCATGGACCTCCTCGACGACGCCCGAGCCATGTCCGACGACCTCGCGCAGCTGCGGCAGCGGCTGCACGCGGAGCCCGAGATCGGCCTCGACCTGCCCCGCACGCAGGAGAAGGTGCTCGCCGAGCTCGACGGGCTGGGCTACGAGCTCTCGACCGGCACCGGCACCACCTCGGTCGTCGCGGTGCTGCGCGGCGGCGCCCGCGACGAGGCCGACCCGCGCACGGTGCTCCTGCGCGCCGACATGGACGCCCTGCCCGTGGAGGAGGAGACCGGCCTCGACTTCGCCGCCACCAACGGCGCCATGCACGCCTGCGGCCACGACCTCCACACCGCCTCGCTCGTCGGGGCCGCCCGGCTGCTCTCGGCCCACCGCGACCACCTGCGCGGCGACGTGCTGCTGATGTTCCAGCCCGGCGAGGAGGGCTGGGACGGCGCGGGCGTGATGATCGACGAGGGCGTGCTCGACGCCGCCGGACGCCGGGTCGACGCGGCGTACGGCATGCACGTCTTCAGCTCGATGCTCCCGTCGGGCCGCTTCAGCAGCCGGCACGGCGCGATGATGTCGGCCTCGCACGAGCTGGTCGTCACCGTGCGCGGCCAGGGTGGCCACGGGTCGATGCCCTACCGGGCGCGCGACCCGATCGCCGCGATGGCCGAGATCATCACCTCGCTGCAGACGATGGTGACGCGGCGCTTCGACATCTTCGACCCGGTGGTGCTCACCGTCGGCAAGGTGGAGGGCGGCAGCAAGCGCACCAACATCCCCGACACCCCGCGCTTCGAGGCCACCGTGCGGCGCTTCTCGGAGGTCAACCACGACCGGCTGCGCGACGGCATCCACGAGGTCGTCGGCGGCGTGGCGGCGGCGCACGGGCTCGAGGCCGACGTGCTCTTCCGCGACGAGTACCCGCTGACCGTCAACACCGACCACGAGGTCGACTTCGCCGAGGGCGTGGTGCGCGAGGTGCTCGGCGAGGAGCGCTGGGAGCAGATGAAGGACCCGATCGCCGGGTCGGAGGACTTCTCGCGCGTCATCGCCGCCGTGCCCGGGGCCTTCATCGGCATCGGCGCCACCCTGCCCGGGCTCGACCCGGCGACCTCCCCGACCAACCACAGCCCGCGGGCCGACTTCGACCCCGCGGTGCTGCCGGACGCCGCGGCGACCTACGCCGAGCTGGCGGTGCGCAGGCTCGAGGCGCTGGCCTCGAGCACCAGCGCGGCGGCGCCGTCGGCGTAGTAGCGCTCGCGCCGCGCGAGCCCGACGAAGCCCGCGCGGTCGTAGAAGGCCCGCGCGGCGGCGTTGTCCTCGCGCACCTCGAGCAGCACCCGGTCACCGGGGTCGGCCACGGCCGCCACCCGGGCGAGCAGCGCGCCCGCGACGCCGGCGCGCCGGTGCTCGCGGCGCACGGCGATGCGCTGCAGCTCGACCACGTCGCCGGCGTGCGAGGCCACCGCGTGGCCCACCACCTCGCCCCCGACCTCCGCGACCAGGTAGTGCACCGACGGTAGGCCGCCGGCCAGCCCCTCGCGCACCAGGCCCTCGCTCCACGCGTCGCGCCCCAGGCAGTCGCGCTCCAGCGCGGCGACCGCCGCCGCGTCGTCCACGGTCCCCTCACGCACGTCCACGTCCCTCTTCCTACACGCGACGGGTCGGCGCAATCCGGGGAGGGGTGCGGCGCCGAACCACCCCCATGCCTCGAGAGACGACCGACCGTGACCGTGCCGGCAAGATCGCGGGGTTCGCGTCGGGACTGCTGGCCGCGCTGGCGGGAGCAGGGGTGGGCCACCTGGTCGCCGCGCTGCTCAACCCGGCCGCGTCACCCGTGCTCGCGGTGGGTGACCAGGTCATCGACCTGACCCCCACGCCCGTCAAGGTGTGGGCGGTGCGGGAGCTCGGCAGCGCCGACAAGCCGATCCTGATCGGCAGCGTGCTCGCCGTCACCCTGATCCTCGCCGGCGTGGCCGGGATCGTGGCCCGCCGCCGCTTCGGCCTCGGCCTGGCCCTGCTGCTCGTGCTGGTCGGCCTCGCGGGTGCTGCCGCCGTGGTGCAGCCCGCCGCCGGGCCGCTCGACGTCCTCCCCGCCGTGGCCACCGCGCTGGTGGGCGCCGGGATGCTGGCCTTCCTGACCCGCGCGGCGTCCACCGCTCGGGGGGACGGTGGACGTCGTGCGTTCCTCCTCGCCTCCGCCGGTACGGCGCTGCTCGCGGCCGCCGCGGGCGGCGCGGGGCAGTGGATCGTGCGCGCCAAGGACTCGGTCGCCGACCTCGTGCTCCCCCGCCCGGCCGAGCCGCTCCCGGCGCAGCCCACGGGCCTGGAGGGCCGCTACGACGTGACGCCGCTGGTGACCGCCAACGACGACTTCTACCGCGTCGACATCAACCTCACCGTGCCCGTCGTCGACGTCGAGGGCTGGACCCTGACCATCGACGGCGACGTCGAGCAGGAGGTCACGCTGACCTTCGAGGAGCTCGCGGGCATGGAGGTCGTCGAGCGCGACATCACCATGACCTGCGTCAGCAACGAGGTCGGCGGCAACCTGCTCGGTGGCGCCCGCTGGCTCGGCGTCCCGCTCAGCGCCGTGCTCGAGCGCGCGGGTATCGACTGCACCGGCGCCGACCAGGTGCTCTCGACCTCCGACGACGGCTTCACCCTCTCCACGCCGCTCGACGTGGCCCTCGACCGCACCCTGGTCGTCTTCGGGATGAACGGCGAGCCGCTGCCGCGCGAGCACGGCTTCCCGGTGCGGCTCGTGACCCCCGGCGTCTACGGCTACGTCGGCTCCACCAAGTGGCTCACCAAGCTGACGCTGACGACCTTCGAGGAGGAGGCGGCGTACTGGACCGAGCGCCAGTGGGCCGAGACGGCGCCGATCAAGCTCTCCAGCCGGATCGACACACCGAAGGGGCTCGAGCCCGTCGACGCCGGCGAGACCGTCATCGCGGGGGTCGCCTGGGCGCAGCCCCACGGGGTGGCGAAGGTCGAGGTCCGCATCGACGGCGGCGAGTGGCAGCAGGCCCGGCTCGGGCCGGAGGTCAACGCGTCGTACTGGCGGCAGTGGTACCTGCCCTGGGAGGCCGAGTCGGGCAACCACGACGTCGCCGTGCGCGCCACCGACAGCCGGGGCGAGGTGCAGACCGACGAGCGCGCCACCCCCTTCCCCTCGGGCTCCAGCGGCATCCAGCAGATCGTCGTGCGCGTCGCCTGAGCGCGAAAAAAAATCCGACATCGGACCCATCCGGTCACCGACCGGCCCCGAATCCCCATCACAACTGATCGTCAATGAAAAGGGATGACCATGAACAGCACGCTTCGCCGCACGAGCCTCGCCGCTATGGCCCTCACCGTCTCCTTCGGACTCGCCGCGTGCGGCTCCGACGACGAGGCGTCGAGCAGCTCGAGCTCCGAGTCCACCTCCGAGTCGACCCCCAGCGAGGAGTCGAGCCCCACCGAGGAGGCCGCTGTCGAGGGTGAGTTCGGTGCCGCGTGCGCCGACGTCCCCGCCGACGGCCCCGGCTCCTTCCAGGGCATGTCGACCGAGCCGGTCGCCACCGCCGCCAGCGCCAACCCGGTGCTCTCGACCCTGGTCACCGCCGTGGGCGAGGCCGGTCTGGTCGACACGCTGAACACCACCGAGGACATCACCGTCTTCGCGCCGGCCAACGCGGCCTTCGAGGCCGTGGGCGAGGAGGCCGTCAACGGCCTGCTGGCCGACAAGGAGGCGCTGACCAACGTGCTGACCTACCACGTCGTCCCGGGCAAGCTCGCTCCCGAGGACCTCGCCGGCACCCACACCACGCTCCAGGGCGAGGACGTGACGGTCGAGGGCTCCGGCGAGGAGTTCACCGTCGGTGACGCCGACGCCAACGTGGTCTGCGGCAACGTGCAGACCGCCAACGCGACCGTCTACATCATCGACGGCGTGCTGATGCCGCCGGCCGCGTGACCCATAGGTCACCACGGAGCAACGAACGTCTGCCAAGGTTGACGCCGTGACGCATCTCCGGGCCACCGCCCCCGGCTCTCCCGACGGGGAGCCGGGGGTGGTCTCCGACTCCAGTGAGCCGGCCGCACTCCTCCACCGCTGCGGTCGCGGCGACGAGGTCGCCTTCGCCGAGCTGTACGACGCCGTCTCGCCCCGGGTCTTCGGACTCGTGCTGCGGGTCGTGCGTGACCGCAGCCAGGCCGAGGAGGTCACCCAGGAGGTCTTCCTGGAGATCTGGCGGCAGTCGGCCCGGTACGACGCCGCGCGGGGCAGCGCCATCTCGTGGCTGCTCACCATCGCGCACCGTCGCGCCGTCGACCGGGTCCGCTCGGCCGAGGCCAGCACCACCCGCGACACGACGTACCACCAGCAGACGCAGGTCCCGGAGCACGACTCCACGGCCGAGGCGGCACACGCCTCGCTCGAGGCCCACCGGGTCCGACAGGCCATGCAGAGCCTGACCGAGGTCCAGCGCGAGGCGCTGGAGCTCGCCTATTTCAGCGGATACACCCACACCGAGGTCGCAGCCCTGCTCGACCTGCCGCTGGGCACCGCGAAGACCAGAATCAGAGACGGACTCATCCGGCTCCGGGACACGATGGGGGTGGGACAGTGAGCGAGATGCACAACGACGCGATCCACGCGCTGTCCGGTGCCTATGCGGTCGACGCCCTCCACGACGAGGAGCGCCAGGCCTTCGAGCAGCACCTGCAGCGGTGCGCCGAGTGCCAGGAGGAGGTCACCAGCCTCCGGGAGGCCGCAGCGCAGCTCGCGGTGCCCGAGGAGGTGCCGCCGCCGGCCGGTCTGCGCGACGCGGTGCTCGCCGCCGCGGCGCAGGTGCGACCGCTGCCGCCCCGGGTCGAGCAGCCCGCGCCCCGGGTCGAGGCCCGGGCCGAGGCCCCGATGGCGGGTGTGCTGCCCTTTCGTCGCCGCCTCCAGTCGCTCGGGAGCCGCTCGCGGCTGGCGCTGGTGGCTGCCGCCGCGGTCGTCGTGACCGCGGCCGGCGTCGGGGTGGTGCAGCCGTGGCAGGCCGACGCCCCGTCGTACACCGCGACCGAGCGGGTGCTCGACGCCTCCGACGCGACGTCGGTCTCGCAGAGCTTCGCCGACGGCTCCAGCGCCACCGTGACCCGCTCGGTGAGCCAGGGCAAGGCCGTGCTCGAGACCCATGACATGGACCAGCCCCCCTCGGGGCACGTGTTCCAACTGTGGCTGATGGACGACCAGGGCACCGCGAAGCCGGCGGGCCTGATGGGCAGCGGTGGCGACCACGAGCTGGTGCTCGACGGCGACGCCGCCGAGGCGGCGGCGGTCGGGATCACCGTGGAGCCCGAGGGCGGCTCCGAGCAGCCGACCAGCCAGCCGATCGCGATGTTCGACCTGGGGGAGGCCTCCGCGTGACTCGACCTGCCACCGCCGCGGTGGTCGGCTCGGGTGTCGCCGGCCTGCTCGCGGCACACGTCCTGACGCGCGCCGGCGTGCGCGTGACCCTCTACGAGGCCGACAGCCGGCTCGGCGGCCACGCCGACACCCACGACGTCGAGACCCCCCTGGGCACCCTCGGCGTCGACACCGGCTTCATCGTGCACAACCACCGCACCTACCCGCACCTGCTCCGCCTCTTCGACGAGCTCGGCGTCGCGACGCAGGAGTCGGAGATGTCGATGTCGGTGCGCTGCGAGGAGACCGGCCTGGAGTGGGCCGGTGCGCTGGTGCTCTCGGGGCTCTTCCCGACCTGGCGCAACCTCGCACGGCCGGCGTACCTGCGGATGCTCACCGAGATCCCCCGCTTCCACCGCCGCGCACGGCTGCTGCTGGAGCGCACCGACGGCGACCTGTCGGACGGCGAGACGCTGCGGGAGTTCCTCGACGCGGGCGGCTACAGCCCCACCTTCCGCACCCACTTCATGGAGTCGCTGGTCGCCTGCGTGTGGTCCTGCGACCCCGCGGTGGCGCTCGACTACCCCGCGCGCTACCTCTTCGCCTTCCTGCGCCACCACGGCATGCTCGGCGTCTTCGGCTCCCCCACCTGGCGCACCGTCACCGGTGGCTCGCGCGAGTACGTCGACCGCGTCGCCGCCCGGCTCGCCGAGGTGCGCCTGGGCACCAAGGTCACGTCCGTGGCCGAGACCCCGACCGGGGTCGAGGTCACCGACGGCAACGGCACCGTGACGGGGTACGAGGCCGTCGTGATCGCCACGCACCCGCACCAGGCGCTCTCGGTGCTGGCCGACCCGACGCCGCTCCAGCGCGAGGTGCTGGCCGCGATGCCCTACTCCCGCAACACCGCGCAGCTGCACACCGACACCTCGATCCTGCCCCGCCACGAGCGGGCCAGGTCGTCGTGGAACTACCTGCGCCGCGACCCCGCGGACCAGCGCGGGGAGGCGCTGCCGGTCACCGTCAGCTACGACATGCACCGGCTGCAGCGGCTGCCGGAGCTGCCCGACGGCACCCGCTACGTCGTCACGCTCGGCGGTGAGGACCTCGTCGACCAGGAGCGCGTGCTGGCCACGATGGAGTACGAGCACCCGATCTACACGCCCGAGTCCGTGGCCGCCCAGCGGCGCCTCCCCGAGCTCGACACCGACCGCGTCGTCCTGGCCGGCGCCTACCACGGCTGGGGCTTCCACGAGGACGGCGCCCGCTCGGGCGTCGCGGCCGCCCGCCGGCTCGGCGTGGAGTGGCCGCACGCGGGGGTCGAGGAGCTGCCGCGCGAGCCCGCGGCGTACGCCACCACCATCCGGCACACCCGTCGGCGCCCCTTCCGCCGCAGCTTCGCCCACCGCTCGCACACCTGGCTGGTCGACCTCGACCACCTGCCGCGTCGCCGCCTGCCCCTGCTGACCGGCAGCTTCGAGGCGCGCGACCACCTCGGCGACCCGGCGGCCACGCTGAAGGACAACGTCGAGCACTTCCTGCGCGTCCAGGGCGTCGACTGGGAGGGCGGCCGGATCCGGATGGCCGCCAACGCCCGCGCCTGGGGCTGGTGCTTCAACCCGATCAGCGTCTTCTGGTGCCTGCGCCCCGACGGGTCGCAGGCGGCGGTCGTGGTCGAGGTGCACAACACCTACGGCGACCGCCAGGCCTACCTGCTGCACCCCGACGAGCAGGGCCGGGCCCGCACCGAGAAGCAGATGTACGTCTCCCCCTTCCACGGCACCGACGGCTGGTACGACGTCGCGGTGCCGATGCCCGGCGACCGGCTGCACGTGGCCGTCACCCTGCACACCGACGACGGCGCCACCTTCAGCGCCTCCCTCGACGGCGAGCGCACCACCACTTCGGCGCTGCGGGCGGCCCCCGCCTCGCTGCGCCACACCCTGCTGATCCACGCCCACGGCGTGTGGCTGTGGGCCCGCCGCCTCGGCGTGCGGCCCCGGCCCACGCACGCACACCAGGAAGGTGTCCGATGACCACCTACGAGACGACACCCGACCTCGGCACCGCGTGGCCCGGGCTCGACCGGGTCCCCGACGACCTGCGCTCCGACGTCGCCTGGCGGATCGCGCGCCGCATCTTCCACGCCGCGGTCTCCCGGCTCGACGTGAGCGTGCACGAGGGCGACCAGGTCATCGGCCGCGGTGGCCCGGTCGCGGTGCTGCACCGGCCCGAGGAGTTCTACCGCCGCGTCGGCCGCGACGGGCTGATCGGCTTCGGCGAGGCCTACCTCACCGGCGCCTGGGAGGCCGAGGACCTCGGTGGCTTCCTGACCGTGCTCGCCGCCGAGATGCCGCGCCTGGTGCCCGGCTGGATGCAGCGGCTCCGGGCGGCGTACGTGCACCGCCCGCCGGCGATGCACCGCAACACCACGTCCAACACCCGGCAGAACATCGCGCACCACTACGACCTCTCCAACGACCTCTTCCGGCTGTTCCTCGACGAGTCGCTGACCTACTCCTCGGCGCTCTTCGACACCTCCGTGCGACGCGGTGCCGACGAGCACGGCGGGCACCTGGTCGCGTCGCCCCCCGGCCACGAGGCGGGCGACCTGCACGAGGCGCAGGCACGCAAGATCGAGCGGCTGCTGGACGAGGCGGGCGTCGGCGAGGGCACCCGCGTGCTCGAGATCGGCACCGGCTGGGGCGAGCTGGCCGTCCGTGCCGCGCGCCGCGGGGCCACGGTGCACTCCGTGACGCTCTCCAGCGAGCAGCTCGCCCTCGCGCAGGAGCGCGTCGACGCCGCCGGCCTCACCGAGCGCGTGACGCTCGAGCTGTGCGACTACCGCCGCGTCACCGGGCAGTACGACGCCGTGGTCTCGATCGAGATGATCGAGGCCGTCGGCCACGAGTACTGGTCGACCTACTTCCGCACCCTCGACGCCAGGCTCGCCCCCGGCGGCCGTGCGGTCGTGCAGGCGATCACGATGCCGCACGACCGGATGCTGGCCACCCGGAGCACCTTCACCTGGATCAACAAGTACATCTTCCCGGGCGGCTTCCTGCCGTCGGTGCAGGCCGTGCACGACATCACCTCGGCCGACACCACGCTGCGGCTGGTCGACCGGCTCGGCTTCGGCACCCACTACGCCGAGACGCTCGCGCGCTGGGACCGCGCCTTCCTCGCGGCCCGCGAGCAGGTGCTCGCCCTCGGCTTCGACGAGGTCTTCGTGCGGATGTGGCACTTCTACCTGGAGTACTCCCGCGCCGGCTTCGCCTCGCGCTACCTCGACGTGCAGCAGCTGGTGCTGGCGCGTCCGGAGGAGCAGCTGTGAGCGCCACGACGCCCGTGGCCACGCGGCTCGCCGACGCGCTGGCGCCGTTCGTCGGCGGCGAGCTGCCGGTGCGGCTGCGCTGCTGGGACGGCTCCGAGGCCGGCCCCGCCGACGCG
>JBQGFI010000245.1:0-5115 GCA_052040065.1 Marmoricola sp. | reverse complement strand
CCGGCACCGGCGTGCGCCGCCGCCAGACCCAGCAGCGCGCTGCCGGCGAGGGTGGCACCGAGCTGCACGACCACCAGCACCGACTGGAAGCGGGCGAGCATGTCGGCCGGGCTGCGCAGGACGTAGAGCGGGAACACGTGGGTCGTGAAGACGGCCGTGCCGACGCCCATGACGAGCGCCGCCACCGCGGCGGGCAGCGGGCCGGGGGCGGCGACGAGGCCCACCACGCCGCCCGCGGCGAGCACCGGTCCGGCCACCAGCGGCCCGGTCGCCCGCTCCCGGGTCCCGACCCGGCTCACGAGGACCCCGACGACGAGGGTGCCCGCGATCCAGCAGGCCTCCACGACCCCCGCGTCGTGGGCCTGCCACCCGCGTTCGCGCGCGAGCACGGGGACGCCCAGGGACAGCACGGGCAGCAGCCCGCCGGCGACCAGGGCGAGCGCGCCCAGCAGGGGCAGCACGCCGGGCAGCCGGCGTACGGCGGCCAGCCCGCGGCGCACCTCCACGAGCGCGGGCTCCGTGGCCCCGACGCGGGGCGGCTCGTGCGGCGGCCGCACCAGCAGCAGCACCACGAGGACGCCGACGCACGAGACCAGGTCGAGCGCGAGCGCCCCCTCGAGCGCGAGGACCGCCACGACGACCGCGCCGAGGGGCGGCCCGACCAGCCGGGCGAGGCTGAGGACGGTGCCGGTGAGGGCCATCCCGCGCGCCAGGCCCGCCTCAGTGAAGAACAGCCGCGGCAGCACCCCGTGGGCGGGCTGGAGGAACGCGAAGACCACACCGAGCAGCGCCGAGACCACCACCAGCGTGGACGCGAGCGGAGCCTCGAGCCGGAGCGCCGCCAGGGCGAGCGCGGTGAGGGCCACGACCGCGGCGCTGCCGAGCAGCACGGTGCGGCGGACCCCCCACCGGTCGGCGGCCGCGCCCCCGACGAGCACGAGCAGCGCCTCCGGCACGAGACCCGCGACGAGGACGGCCGTGGCGGTGCCCGGCCCGAGGCCGCTCGCGGTCCAGGCGAGGGCGAAGAAGAGCACCCCGTCGCCGGTGGCCGAGACGGTCGCCGCCGACAGCCACGCGACGAAGCCGCGCTGGAGCAGCCGGACCGGAGGCGCCCCGGTCGCCGTCACCCCGGCGGCCGCACGGGCATCACGACCAGCTCGAGCCGTCGCTGCTCGACCGGCGAGAGGCGGATGGCCCGTGCGGGGTCGGACCACTCGAGGGTCACGAGGTCACCGACGACCACCGCGAGGGCCTTGAGGGCGAGCTCCGGGGAGAGCCAGATCGTGGCCCGGTCGCCGTCGGTCGAGGCGTCCAGCCGGTGGCGGGGCGCGTCGGCGTACCCGCGCACCTCGAGGGCGCCGTCGCCCACGGCGATCCGCGCGGGGCCGTCCTCGACGCCGGCGAGGGTCTCGCGCAGCGCGGCGACCTCGACAGTGGCGCGGCCCGTGCCCGGGCCGGGCACCACCAGGCGCCAGGCCGGGAAGTGGTCGTCGTCCGCGGCGTGCTCGCTGACGGTGGCGCCGTCGTCGACGCGCAGCGACGCGCGGTCGAGCGTGAGGGTCGCGGTGGTGCTGGCGAGCAGCCTGTCGACCACCGCCTCCACGGCGGTGCCGGGCAGCACGAGCCGGGCCTCCTCCGGCGCCGGCCGTGCGACCGCCAGCCGGTGCGCCGCCATCCAGTAGCGGTCGGTCGCCACCACGGCGAGCCCGTCGGCGGCGACGTCGAGCAGCACGCCGTCCAGCGGGCCGAGGTCGTCGGCGGCGGCCGTGGCGACCCGGTGGAGGGCCATCGCGACCTCCGGGCCGTCGACCACCACGACGGCCCGGCGTGACGCGGCCTCCTCGCCGAGCGCCGCGAGCACCTCGCGGGCGACCCGGGCCGCCTCCCGCGCGGAGTCGCGGGCCCCCTCGACGTGGGCGGCGAGCACCTTCTCGGCGTTCGCCGGCGTCCCGCCCAGCACGGCCCGCATCGCCTCCACGGGCAGCCCGATCTCCCGCAGCCGACGCAGCAGCGAGGCCCGCTGCTCCAGGGCCGGCGTGTAGTAGCGGTAGCCGGTGCGCGGGTCGACCTCGGCAGGCGGCAGCAGCCCCGCCTCGTCGTAGTAGCGCAGCGTGCTGGGCGCGAGGTCGACGGCGCGGGCGAAGGCGCTGATGGTCAGCAGCGGCTCGGTGGTCACGACGGCGAGTCTCGACCTTCAGGCGGCTTCAAGGTCAAGCGCCGGCCCGCGCGGCGCCTCCGCTAGCGTGCTGCGGGTCACAACCCGGTCACCTACTCGGAGGACACCGTGCTGAAGACCCTGTCCCGCCCGCTCGTCCGCGTCTCGGAACGCTGGCTGCCCGGCGCCCTCACCTTCGCGGTCGTCCTCACCATCATCGTGGCGCTGCTCGCCCTCGGCCTCACCGACGCCGGCCCCGTCGACGTCGTCCGCAGCTGGGGTGACGGGCTGATCGGGCTGCTGGCCTTCATGACCCAGATGGCGCTGGTCCTGCTGCTGGGCCACATGCTCGCCAACACCGGTCCCGTACGCCGCCTGCTGGTCCGCGCCGCCGGCGTACCGAAGACCGCGCCGCAGGCCTACGGGTTCGTCGCGCTGTGCGCCGCGATCGCCTCGCTCATCACCTGGGGCCTCGGCCTCGTCGTGGCCGCGCTGCTGTCGATCGAGGTCGCGAAGTCGGGCCGCGAGCGCGGCCTGAGGCTCCACTTCCCGCTGCTCGCGGCGTCGGGCTACTCGGGCTTCGTGGTGTGGCACATGGGCTACTCCGGGTCCGGCCCGCTCGCGATGGCGACGCCCGGCAACGAGATCGCGGAGGCGGCCGGGACGATCATCCCCGTCAGCGACACGATCTTCTCCTGGTGGAACCTCGTCGGCATCGTCATCGCCGTCGTCGTCGTGGTGTTCACGATGGCGCGCCTCGCCCCCAGCGGCGACGAGAAGATCATCGAGCTGCCCGAGGGCGCCGAGCTCGACCAGGGCTCGACCGAGCCGCTCGACACCAGCGCCGGCGAGGGCCCCAGCCCGGCCGAGCGACGGCAGCCGCGTGATCACCACCGTGCTGGGCGTCTCGCTGCTGGCCTACCTGGCGACCTACTACGCCCAGGAGGGCTTCGTCCTCACGCTCGACATCGTGAACTGGACGTTCCTCTGCCTGGTCATGCTGCTGGTGAGGTCGCCCGCCGAGCTCGCGCGGCTGCTGGTCGACGCGGCCCGCAACGTCGGCGACATCCTGCTGCAGTACCCGCTCTACGCCGGGATCCTCGGCATCATGACGACGACCGGCTTGATCGCCGTCCTCGCCGACTTCTTCGTCTCGATCTCCAACGAGTACACGCTCGGCCTGTGGGCATTCCTCGCCGGTGGCCTCATCAACTTCTTCGTCCCCAGCGGTGGGGGCCAGTTCGCCGTGCAGGCGCCGATCTTCCTCGAGGCGGCCGGCCGGCTCGGCGTCGACCCGGCCATCGTCACGATGGGCGTCGCCTACGGCGACCAGTGGACCAACATGATCCAGCCCTTCTGGGCCCTGCCGCTGCTCGCGATCGCCCGACTGCGGATCCGCGACATCATGGGCTTCACCGCCGTCACCATGATCGTCACCGGCTTCGTCTTCGGCTTCACGATCATGCTGCCCGCCTGGTTCGGCGCCTAGAGCTCCTCGACCGCGTCGCCGAGGCGGATGGTGCCCGACTCCAGCACGCGGAAGACGGTGCCGCCGCGGCGGCGCAGCGCCTCCTGCGCACCGCGGCCGATGGTGTCGTCGAGGAGCTTGCAGGGGGCGGCGACGCGGACGACCTCGAGCAGCGCGTCACCGACCCGCAGCCGGGTGCCGGGAGTCGTCGGGATCGCGTCGATCCCCTCGACGGTGACGTTGCGGCGGGTCAGCTCCCACGGCACGTCGCGCCCGTACGCCGCCGACGCCTCGGCCAGCGCGGTGGCCGACTGCACGGTCACGTGGCGGTGGCGGGTGCCGTGGTAGCGGTCGCCGACGATCCCCTTTCCGGCCTCGGCCACGACCTCCTCGACGGATCGCATCGGCAGCCGGGTGGCCTTCGCGACGTGAAGGGCGACGACGGTCGGGGTGCCCATCACACCCAGTAGGTGTCGTGCTGGAGCATGAACTCGACGCGCTCGTCGTCGGTCATCGTCGCGCCGTAGCCGAGGGCGTGGAGGGTCTCGAAGTAGTCCTCACGCGGCGCTCCGGGCGTGAACATCAGCAGCATCCGGGCGTGGTCTCGGCCGCGGAAGCCGTGGAGCCCGCCCTCGGGGACGTGGAGGAAGTCACCGGTCCGGGCGGTGACCCAGTCGTTGCCGTCGTACAGCCTCACCTCGCCCTCGAGCACGTAGCACGACTCGGTGATCGCCCGGTGGAAGTGGGGGTCCGGGCCGGACTCGGTCTCCCCGAAGCTCCAGCGGTAGAGACCGTAGAGGCCGTTCGTCTGGTCGCCGGTCGCGAGGTATTCGCAGCTGCCGCCGTTCTTGTAGACCAGCTCGGGCTCCGTGCCGTCGCGCCGCATCCACGCCGACGCCTCGCCCCCCTCGCCCGTGTAGACGTCGTCGGGATAGGGACGGTGCAGCGGGTTCGGGAAGCTCATGGCCTCATCCTGCCCTCGCTAGCGTGGAGGCATGACCCACACGCTCAACGACGGCCAGGTCCTGCCCGCGGTCGGCTTCGGCACCTACCCGCTGACCGGCGACGACGGCATCGAGGCGATCACCTCGGCGATCCGTGTCGGCTACCGCCTCCTCGACACGGCCGTGAACTACGAGAACGAGGAGGAGGTCGGCGAGGCGATCCGGCGCGCCGGCGTACCGCGCGACGAGCTGGCGGTCTGCAGCAAGATCCCGGGCCGCCACCACGGCTACGACGACGCGGTGGCCTCGACCAAGGAGTCGCTCCAGCGGCTGGGGCTCGACCACCTCGACCTGCACCTGATCCACTGGCCCAACCCGAGCCAGGGCAAGTACGCCGAGGCGTGGCGGGCGCTGGTCGACCTCCAGCAGGAGGGGCTCGTCCGCAGCATCGGCGTCTCCAACTTCACCGAGGCCCACCTGCGCCGGATCATCGACGAGACCGGCGTGACGCCGGCGGTCAACCAGCTCGAGCTGCACCCCTACTTCCC
>JBQGFI010000244.1:0-1634 GCA_052040065.1 Marmoricola sp. | reverse complement strand
GGAGTCGACCTCGTCGAGGTAGGACGGCTCGAAGCCGAAGAGCCCGAAGTGGCCGGCGATGCTGTGCAGCACCCGCAGCTCGGCACCCGGCGTCAGCTGCTGCTCGGCCTCGCCGTCGCGCGGGGGGACTAAAAAGTCCTGCTCGATCGGCAACACGAAGACCTTGGCGGTGACGCGGCCCAGCGCCGCGGCCAGGTCGCCGTCGGCGAGGCGGGCGACGTCGCCGCGCTGCCACTTCCAGCCCATCGTCAGCAGCGCGTTGGGGTCCATCAGCCCGAAGAGCAGCCGGGTGAAGTTCTGCTGGAACTCCTCGAAGGTCTCCCAGCCGAGTCCCTCCACGACGGGCGGGATCCCGCGCCAGAACTCGGTCTTCCAGAAGTCGGTGGTGAGCCCCATGACGGCCCAGATGTCGGCGTGCCGCGCCAGCCCGGCCGCGACGTCGGTGTGGGCGGCGTACTCCCCGCCCGCCCAGCCGGGGTCGCTGGTGATGGCGTCCATCAGGGTCTGGGTGAAGAGGAAGTCGTGCGGCGTGTTCTGCGCCGTGCCGGCGATGGGGGCCGCGCGCTGCACCTTGTCGGGGAAGCGCACCGCCCACTCCCACGTCTGCTGCGCCCCCATGGAGCCGCCCACCACCAGGGCCAGGCGGTCGATGCCGAAGTGCTCGCGCAGCAGCTGCTCCTGCGCACGCACGTCGTCGCCGATGCGCACGTGCGGGAAGCGCGACATCGCGATCGAGGCGTCCTCGGTCGTGTGGGGCGAGGTGGACAGGCCGTTGCCGATCTGGTTGACCACCACGATGAAGTACGTCGACGGGTCGAGCGCCCGCCCCTCCCCGAGGTAGACCTGCCACCAGGTGGCGTGGGTGCCGGAGAACCACGTCGGGACCAGGATCGCGTTGTCCTTCGCCTCGTTGAGCTCGCCGTAGGTCGCCACGGCGAGCTGCAGGTCCTCGATCACCCCGCCCTCCTCCAGCTCGAAGCGACCGAGCCCCACCAGCTCGTAGTCGCCCTGCTGCTCGGCGGTGTAGAAGGGGTTGTCCAGGGGCATGGGGACTCCTCGGGTGCGACGACGGCGGCGTGCGGCCAACGTAGACCGACGCGCCGCGACGCGTCCCCCTCCGGACGGACGGGGCGTCGTGCGAGGGTCACCGGGTGAGCACCCTGCTGCACCTCAACGGACCGCCGGGGATCGGCAAGTCGACCCTGGCCCGACGTTGGGCGGCGGAGCACCCGGGCACGCTGTGCTGCGACATCGACGTGCTGCGCACCTTCATCGGCGGCTGGCGCGAGGACTTCCCCCGCGCCGGCGGGCTGGTCCGCCCGGCGGCCCGGGCCCTGGTGACGGCGTACCTCGAGCACAGCGGCGACGTCGTGCTGCCCCAGCTGCTCGCGGACCCCGCCGAGCTGGACGCCTTCGAGGCCGCGGTGCACGCGGTGGGGGCGCGCTGGGTGGAGGTGGTGCTGGTCGACGCCGCGGACGACGCCGTCGCCCGCTTCGCGCGGCGTGGTGCCGCGGGGGAGGCGTGGCACGACGAGGTGCGCGCCATCGTGCGGGCCCACGGGGGCGAGCGCCTGCTGCGCGACTACGTGGGGCAGCTCGAGGAGCTGGGGCGGGCACGGCCCGACGCCGTGGTC
>JBQGFI010000243.1:0-5193 GCA_052040065.1 Marmoricola sp. | reverse complement strand
GCCCGGGCAGGGGACCCGGGTGGCCTGACCCGCTTCCGGTCGGCGACCGCCGCGGTGCGCGCGCTCGGCCGGGCCGCGGGGTACGCCGCCTGGCGTGCCGAGCGCACGGCCGACCTGGCGACCGACCCCGACGCGATCCCGCCGCTCGCTGTGCGGCTGGCCCGCCGCGCCGTGGCGGCCGAGGTGCTGGCGCGTGATGCCGGACCCGAGGGCTGGCTCGGCGCGGCCGCCGCGCGCCGGGTGCTCACCGACCATGGGCTGGCCCCCGCGGGTGTGCTGGCGCACGGACCGGCCGAGGCGGCGACCGCGGCGACCTCCGTGGGGTTCCCCGTCGTGGTCAAGGTCGCCGACCGCGAGGTCGTGCACCGCACCGAGCGGGGCCTGGTGCGGACCGGGCTGGGGGACGCGGCTGCGGTGGCGCGAGCGGTCACCTCCTTCGAGCGCGAGCTCGGCCGCAGCGGCGTGCCGGTGCTGGTGCAGCCCCACGCCCACGGGCTGGAGCTGGCCGTCGGGGTGGTGAGGGACCCGTCCTTCGGCCCGCTCGTCATGGTGGGTGCGGGGGGGATCGCCACCGACGTGCTCGCCGACCGTGCCTACCTGCTCCCGCCCGTGCGACGTCGGGACGTGCGTCGCGCCCTGCGCGGCCTGCGGTGCTGGCCGCTGCTGCAGGCCTTCCGCGGCGCCGACCCGCTCGACGTCGACGCGCTCGTGTCGGTCGTGGTCGCCTGCGGCCGGCTGGCGGTGGAGGTGCCGGAGGTCGCCGAGCTCGACGCCAACCCGGTGATGGTCTCCCGCGACGGCGTCACGCTGGTCGACGTGAAGCTGCGGCTCGCGGCGAGCCCCGGGCCCGGACCGGACGAGCCGCGTCAGCTCCGTCCCACGCCCTGAGGCGGTCCTCGGAGGCGGCGGTCACGGCTCCCAGGGCCCCGCCCGCAGGTGCCTCTGGCCGTGCGTGGGCAGGGCGCGCCACCAGCGCGTGAGCAGGACGCCGCAGGCCGCGAGCATGAGCAGGCTGGGGCCGGCGTCCGCGGCGAGGTGCACCTCGACGCCGGAGAGGAGCCCGACGACGACGCCGGCCCAGAGCGCGGTGAAGAGCGTGATGATCTTGACCAGCACCACGACCGCCAGCGGCACCGCCACCGGTCGGTCGCGCAGCAGCATCACGCCCACGGCACCGACGCACGGCAGCACGACCACGAGGTCCAGCACGAAGACGGGGTAGGCCACGCCGCCCGGTCCGGCCGGGCTCGGCGCCGGCCCACCGAAGGCGTGCGGCAGCAGCACCGAGAGCCAGAGGCCCGCGAACAGCACGGCCACCGCGACGAGCAGCCACCCGGTGCCGCGGCGCAGCCGTGGGCTCGCCGTGCTCGGCCAGCCCGCGGGCCGCAGGCGCACCAGACCGTCGAGCAGCAGGGCGCCCGAGACCGAGACGAGCACGACGTAGACGAGGAAGAGGCGGTTGACGGGGATGCCGACGAGGTAGATCGCATAGCTGTAGGCGACGTAGGCCAGCAGCCCCAGCCGCAGCACGTGGGCGCGCAGGGAGGTGCGCGCGGCCAGGAGCGCCAGCAGGGCGGCGACCACGACGCTGCAGACGTCCTGCGCGCGGGCCGCGACCAGCGTGGCCTCCGGGAGGTCGCGGTAGGGGTCGGCCGCTCCCAGGCCGTAGGCCGAGCTGGCGCCGATGAGTGCGGCCAGCAGCAGGCTCGCCCTCGCGACCCAGGTCGGGCGGGTCACCTGCTCGGCGCCGGCGCGCAGGCTCACGTCGGCCCCCCGTCGGGGAGGTGGTCGAGCGGGACCACGACGACGGTGCAGCGCGCGTGCTCGACGACGGCCGTCGAGACCGACCCCGACAGGACGCGGCGGGGCAGCGCCCGCCGGTGGGCGCCGAGCACGAGCAGGTCCGCCTCCACCGAGGCCTCCAGGAGGGCCCGCTCGGGGCGGCCCGGAGCGCTCCGAGCGGTGACGGTGACGTCGGGGAAGAGGTCGGCGAAGCCCGCGCAGGTCTCCGCGACGGCCAGCCGCTCGCGCTCGACGTCGGCCCCCTCGCCCGCCACCTCGACCGGGCGGTAGGCGCCGGTCGTGCCGACGTACGGCGCCCCGGTGCCGTGCAGGAGGGTCAGCGGCTGCCGGCGGAGCGAGGCCATCCGGAAGGCGAGGTCGAGCACCGGGGTCGAGGTGGGGTCGACCTCCAGGCCGACCACGACCCCGAGCCGGGTGACACCCCGCGGCTCCGGGCGCACCACCACGACCGGGCAGTGGCTGCGCCGGAGCAGCGCCACCCCCCCCGAGCCCCGCAGCGTGCTGCGCAGCGGGCCGAGCCCCCGCGACCCCACCACGACGAGCCCCGCGCGCTCGGAGAGCCGGACCAGCGCGTCGGCGGGGGTGCCCGGTGACCGGTCCGCGTCGACCCGGACCCCGGGGTGGTCGTGCTCGACCAGGGCTCGGGCCTGCTCGAGCACCCGGCCGGCGGTGGACGTGAGCACGGTGCCGCCGCGCCCGCCGCGGCTGCTGTCGGCGTACGCCGAGGCGACGGTGGGCACGGCGTGGACGAGGTGCAGCGGGCGGTGCGCCGCCGCCGCGTGCCCTGCCGCCCACCGCAGCGCGCGGAGCGAGGCGGCGGAGCCGTCGAGGCCGACGACCACGGCGTCGTTGTCGAGTGGCACGGCGACTCCCTCGGGCTCGGACGGTCGGCTCCGACCGTGACCCGAGCCTCCCGCCCAGTGCCCGGTCGCGGGAAGGGTGCAAGGTCCCGCGTCCGGGGACCTTCGCCCGGGGACTCGGGGCGCCGGCGTTCCCAGCCTGGTGAGGTGAGCAGCCGTCGTGGTGCACACCGCGTGGCGCCACCACCTGCCGCGCCCGACCGACGCCGCGCCCGTCGGCGCCGGACTCGCCGCCCCGGTCGACGCGTCCTGAGTCGGCGGTGAGGGGCGGGCGCTCAGGGGAAGGAGCCCATCATCGTGCCGCCCGGCATCACGCCCTCGTCGTACCAGTCCCGGAGCCAGCGTCGCATCTGCGTGATCTCGGCGCTCTGCTCCTGGACGATGTCGGTCGCCAGGTCGGCCACCTGCTGGTGCTCGGAGGCGTCGCGGGCGAGCAGGTGGCGCGACATCATGACGGCGCTCATGTGGTGCGGGACCATGTCGGCGAGGAAGGCCTCGTCCAGGTCGTCGCCCTCCAACCCGGTGAGATCGCGCGACGAGGGCAGGTAGTCGGACTCCAGGGACGCCGCGCCGTACCACTGCTCCGACCACGCCCGCATCTGCTCGACCTGCGCCGTCTGGCTTCGGACGATGCGCGCCCCGAAGGCCCGCATGACCGGCCGGTCGGAGCGCTGCAGCTGCTCGGCCATGGCGATGGCCTCCTCGTGGTGTGCCGTCATGTCGGCGAGGAAGTCGCGCTCGGCGCTGCTGGCGTCAGCGGACTGGTCGCCCATCATCGGTCGACCCGGGTCGCGGTCACCCAGGGCGAAGCCGACAGCGCCGGAGACCAAGGCGACGAGGACCACGAGGGCCACGAGACCCACGAGACCCACGACCCGGACGAGCGGCGGCACGGCGCCGCCGGAGCGGTGCGCAGGGGGGTCGGAGGGGGCCTCGGTGGGGACGGGTCGGCTCATGCCCTCCACGCTCGGACGCGATCACGCGGGCCGACAGGGCCGCGCGGCACCGGCGGCGGGGACCAAGGGCCCGCTGCCTCTCAGCGCCTGCGCCGTCCTGCCGGGGTGTGGTGAGCCGCGCCGGCCGCGTCGAGCAGCCGGCGTACCTCCTGCTCCACGGCGCGCAGCCGGTCCGGTCCCGCCCCCCGCCGCGTCCGGTCGGCCCTGAAGACGAGCCCCAGGACGCGGCCGCGCGTCGCCACCCCGGCGTACTCCTCGCCCAGCCGCAGGGCCAGGGCGCGCAACGCGTCCCGGTGCTGGTGCGCCCGCACCACCGGCAGCGGTCGCCTGTCGGGGGATCCCACAGCTCGATGGTGCCGACGGCGCGACCGGTGGCACCAGGGTCGAAGGACTCTCTCGCAGCGACGATCGGCGCGGGGGGTCAGCGTCCTGCGACGTCGCTGAAGGACCGCCGCGGCGTACGCGGCAGCGGGTCGTGCCGCGACGAGGGCCAGCCGACGCGGAGCAGGGCCTGGGGCCACCCCAGGTCGTCGAGGACGACGTGGCGCAGCTCGAGGCGCAGCTCGGGGTCCTCGGTGACGTGGGTCTGGGGGACGACCGAGAGTCCTTGCCGGGTCGCCTCGAGCCACACGGCGCTCAGCGCCATGCCGCAGCGCAGCCACGAGGGCGCGTCGTCCGCGGCGGTGAGCAGCGCGAGCACCCGCCCCGGTGCCTCTCCCTGCTCGGCACCGGACGAGTCGCCCGGGCGCGTCGTCCAGCGGTCGTAGCGAGAGGCCGGCCGACGGTCGTCGCGTTGCCGTGGCGGCAGGGCGCTGCGGACGGGTACGCCGTCGGCGGCTCCTCGGTCCAGCCAGGCGGCCTGCTCCTCCTCCAGCTCCTGGGAGGAGAGCTGGTGGCGCCGGGCGCGCTCGAGGAGGTCCTCGGTCCGCGCCAGGTCGGCGGGCTCGTCGACGACGCGCACGTGCGCCCCCCACGGCCGCGCGGCCTCCGCCAGTCGCGCCAGGCGCGACGCCGGGACCTCCCAGGTGGCGAAGCCGCGCCGGTCGCTCACCCGGTCCTCGATCGCCGCGAGCCGCTCCACGGCGGTCTCGGTGACCGCGACCGGGCGAAGCCGCACCCGGGCCAGGAGATCGGTGGCGGCCGGACGCGGGGCGAGGTCCAGGTCGGCCTCGAGCCCGAAGGCCCGGGCCGCGACGGTCAGGTGGTGCAGCGCGGCGCCGCAGCTCATCACCAGCTCGCGTCCCTCGGGGTCGGTGCGGGGGAGCTGGCGCGAGCGGTCGGCGTAGAGCTCGACGGTGGTGGGCGTCGGGACGCGCCACGACCAGGGCTGGGAGTTGTGCACGCTGGGAGCCAGGCAGGCCGTGCGGACCAGCTCCTCGGTCCGCGACATCGCAGGGGTGGCGCTCATGGGGTCAGCGTGGTGGCCCCTCCACGGCGACGTCAGGGTCCGGGGTCCCGGCCCCGGGTGACCGACGGCCCGTCTCCGTCGGCCCCCCCAGGGGCGGCCGCCCGCGGGCACATACCTGTTAAATGGGCGCGGGGGGGACCCCCCCCGGGGCCCCAGCGGCCGCCAC
>JBQGFI010000242.1:0-17599 GCA_052040065.1 Marmoricola sp. | reverse complement strand
AGGTTCTGGCGGATGTTGCGCATGGTCTTCTGCGAGAGGCGGCGGGCCTTGACGATGCCGTTGAGGTCGCCGTGGAGCAGCGTGACTCCGGCGGACTCCATGGCGACATCGGTGCCGCTGGACATCGCGAGCCCGACGTCGGCTGCAGCGAGGGCGGGGGCGTCGTTGACGCCGTCCCCGGCCATGGCGACGACCTTGCCCTCGTCCTTGAGCCGGTTGACGACATCAGCCTTGCGATCGGGCATGACCTCGGCCTCGACCCGGTCGATCCCGAGGCGGTTCGCGACGGCTCGGGCAGTGACCTGGTTGTCGCCGGTGAGCATGACGACCTCGATGCCGTCGGCGCGCAGCGCGGCCAACGCCTCGGGGGTGGTGTCCTTGACCGGGTCGGCGATCGCGATGACGCCCGCCACGACGTCGTCGACGCCGACGAAGACCACGGTGGCGCCATCGCCGCGCAGGCCGTCTGCGGCCTGCGTCCACGCGCCGGTGTCGAGTTCGCGACTGGACAGGAACCCGGCGGAGCCGACGGCCACGAGGTGTCCCTCGACGGTGCCGGTGACGCCCTTGCCGATGGGGGCCTCGAAGTCCTCGACGTCCGGCACCGTGATCCCGCGCTCGGCCGCGGCACCCACCACCGCCTGGGCGAGCGGGTGCTCGGAGGCCCGCTCCACCGCAGCAGCGAGCCGCAGCAGGTCCGTCTCGCTGCGCCATGTGCCGTCCGCGGCGCTGTCGGAGTCGCTGCCGGACGCAGGCGTGGCGGCGGCGCGGGGCGAGACGGGGGTGGCGATGTGGGTGACGGAGGGACGGCCCTGGGTGAGGGTGCCGGTCTTGTCGACGACGATGGTGTCGACCTTCTCCATGCGCTCCAGTGCCTCGGCGTTCTTGATGAGCACGCCGTTCCTGGCGCCGCGCCCCACCCCGACCATGATCGAGACCGGGGTCGCGAGCCCCAGGGCGCAGGGGCAGGCGATGATCAGGACGGACACCGCGACCACGAGCGCGTGGGCCAGGGCGGGGTCGGGTCCCACGAGCACCCAGGTCGTGAACGCCGCCAGGGCGACCGCGATGACGACAGGCACGAAGACGGCCGAGACCCGGTCCACGGTGCGTTGGATGGGGGCACGGGAGCGTTGGGCCTCGGCGACCATGGTGACGATCCGGGCGAGCACCGTGTCGCGTCCGACGCTGTCGGCGGTCATGACCAGACCTCCGGACTGGTTCAAGGTCCCGCCGATGACCCGGTCACCGCCGGTCTTGGAGACCGGCATCGACTCACCGGTCACGAGCGACTCATCGAGGCTGGACCGGCCCTCCTCGACGGTGCCGTCGACGGGGACCTTCTCGCCGGGGCGCACCCGCAGCCGGTCGCCCACCTGTACCTCATCGAGGCTGACTTCCTCGTCGGTGCCGTCGTCACGGACACGGCGGGCGGTCTTCGGGGCAAGGTTCAGCAGCGCCTTGATGGCACCGGACGTCTGCTCACGGGCCCGCAGCTCCAGGACTTGGCCGAGGAGCACGAGGACCGTGATGACGGCGGCAGCCTCGTAGTAGACGTCGACCGACCCGATCCCCCCACCCCATTCGACGTCGCTCATGCCGCTCGTGCCGTCGGTGGCGGACATGGAGGTGTCGCGGAACTGGGGCGGGAAGATGCCGGGCGCGAACGTCGCGATGGTCGAGTAGGCCCAGGCGGTGCCCACGCCCATCGCGATCAGGGTGAACATGTTGAGGTTGCGGGTCTTGAGCGAGGCCCAGCCACGCACGAAGAACGGCCAGCCCGCCCACAGCACCACCGGGGTCGCCAGCGCGAACTGCGCCAGCGCCGAGACCGAGGCCGGTACGGCGTCGTGAATGGCGTCGACGAGGTGGGAGCCCATCTCCAGCACGAGGACCGGCAACGTCAGCGCGGCGCCGATCCAGAACCGGCGCGTCATGTCGCGCAGCTCCTCGGACGGCCCGGTGTCCGCGGTGACGGTGACCGGCTCCAGCGCCATCCCGCAGATCGGACACGGCCCCGGGCCGATCTGACGGATCTCCGGGTGCATGGGGCAGGTGAACTCCACCTCCGCCATCCCTGCCCCGTCACCGGGGTCCGAGGCCCCCCGAGACCTGTGGGAGTCGGGGCCCTCGTGGGAGGCGGTGTGCTCGCTGGTCGCCGGGTCGACCTGCATGCCACACACCGGGTCGGTGGCCAGGACTGGTGTGTGGCCGGCGTCATGGCTGGTGTCCCCGGCGCCATGCCCTGAGGCGAGGTCATCGGAGGTGTGCGGGTGCTCGTGACCTCGGCGGTTCATGCTGGCCAACATACCCCTGGGGGGTATCAAGTCAAGCCGGGCCCGAGGTGGCCGGGGCGATCGGGACGGCAGGCTGGGCACTGCTGCGGCTGGACCACGCCGGCGGGGCGCAGGCGGCGAGGGCGGTCTCGACAAGGAGGAGGCGACGGCGTCCTGGCCGGGGCGACCAGCGGCGACACGCTTCACGAGGTAGTGCACCGCGCCGGCCATCCACTGTCCCGGGGCCATCCCCGTGTGGATCCGCATGGTGGCGAGACGCGGTCGATCCCAGAAGACCTGGCCCGTTGGTCGTCGGTCGTGTCCCACGCCCGCTGGTGCGGTCCGACGACCGTCTCCGCAGCCTCGCGAAGGAGAGGCGGACGGTGACCGCCCAGCGGGGGCACGCTCGCATCACCTCAACAGAGGAACGACAGATGAGGGCCCAGCGGCACTCCGTCGAGCTCGACCGCCTCACTGCCGGCTGGATCGACCATCGACCCGTTCTCCGTGGTCCGGGGGCCGATCCACCCCATGCGTTCGACGATCCGCTCCTGCTCAGGGCGGGTCACGCATGAAGGCCGGCTCGGTCCTGCTGGTGTGAGTCATGGTCCCCATGTCCCGAGGCCCGGAGTCCGGGACCCTGGCCGGGGCGTCCGTCGGTCGAGGTGGGGCCGCCGTCGTGGACACCGGATAAAGTGGGCGCATGTCGGAGAGCCGTGAGGTGCTGCTGCTGCTGAAGAGCGCCTCGGCCCTGCGCGCTCAGGGCAACGAGCAGGCGGCCCAGCAGCTCATCGAGGTCGTGGCCGACCTGCGCAAGCAGGCCGCCCGCCCGAGCGAGCCCCGTCGCCCGTCGGCCGTGGCCGACCTCGACGGCGTCCGGCGGGGACCCTGGCAGCTGGTCGAACCCGACCGCGACGGTGACGGCGGCGGTGACGGCGGCGACGCCCCCGAGGGGACGCCCGCCCCCGACTAGCCCGTCGGCCGGCGGTGGCGGCGCTGAGGATCCCGTCCCGCGCCGACCGCCGTGCCCACTGCCGGGTCAGCGTCGGGCGGTGACCCGGGCGCCGACGAGCGGGTGGTCGGACACGCGCCGCACCGCGCGGTCGTTGATGGTGCGGGCGCGCGAGAGTCGCACCTTGCTGCTGCCGAGCACCCAGTCGACGCCGTTCCAGCGCTGCTTGCGGGTCACGCACCGCCCGTCGCGGACGCCACCGCCGACGAAGGACCGCATCCCGGTCGAGCGGTGGAGCTTGCACACGAAGCCCCAGCTCTCGTTGAAGTCACCGGCGAAGATCACCGGCACCCCGGTCCTGCCGAGCCGCTCGGCCAACGCCACCTGCCGCTTGGCGGCCGCGTTGCGGTAGCGCTGCGCCGGCCCGCGGGCGTCGGCGGGGTTGTGGAAGGAGGCCACCCAGAAGCGCTGACCCGTGGCGCGCTGCTGGAGCAGCACGTACGGCAGCAGCTTGCGCTCCCCGTGGAAGTAGGGCAGGGCGATCTGGCGGGTCGCGAGCGGGCGGAACTTCGCGGTGCGCCACGCGACCACGGTGTTGATGCCCGCCGAGTGGAGCGCCCACCCCTTGCCGACGTGCTTGCGGAAGGCCAGCCGCTGCGGCCGCTCCATCTCCTGGAAGCCGACGACGTCGTAGCCCTCGCGCCGGATCCGGTCGGCCGCCCAGCGGATCCGCTTGGTCCCGGCCGCCCAGCCCTTGCGGTACTTGCGGCCTCCCGGCGCCGTGTGGTCGTGCCCCAGCACGTTCCAGCTCGCGACGTCGATGCCGCCGCCGAAGCCGGGGTTCTTGCGGTCGCTCCTGCTCGCGGCGACCGGCGCCGAGGCGGAGGGGGCGGCCGCCTGGGCGGCCCGTGTCGTGCTGGGGGCCGCCTCGGCCGGGGCGGCCAGCGGGCCGCTGAGCGTCAGGGCGGCCACGGCCACGCCCACGAGCGTCTTCTTCATCGGGTCCTCCGGGGGTCGGGGGGTGGGCTAGCGCCCTGGTGCGGGCACGCGGGACCGGTCGGTGCCGGGTGCGCGTCTCCAGCCCGCAGGCTGGAGTGCGGAGGTGAACCGGCCGTGAGCCGCCGATGAGAGGGCTCTCATCCGGGCGAAACGGGCCGCAGTGGGACATCTCCCAGGGCTCGCCCTCGCGCGCCGCACACCCTCGCACACCGCCGGAGCGCCGTGCGGTGCCGGGGCCGCGCCCCGGCCTGCGTGCGTCTTGTGCGACACTCGATTCAGTGCAATGCTTATTGAGGCAATGATCGTTGAGTGAAATGAGACCCCTGGTGTCCGAGCTCGAGCGCCGCGCCCGGTCGTACGCCGCGCTGGGCGACCCCGGTCGACTGAGCGTGGTGGACGCGCTGGCGCTCGGGGACCTGTCGCCGGGCGACCTGGCCCGGCGGCTCGGCATCGCCTCCAACCTGCTCGCGCACCACCTGCGCGTGCTCGAGGACGCCGGACTCGTCTCCCGGGCGCGGAGCGAGGGCGACCGGCGCCGCAGCTACGTCCGTCTGCGCACCGACCACCCGGCCCTGGCCGCCGTCGCCCCCGCTCTCGACGCCGACCTGCGTGGTCGCCGTCGCGTGGTCTTCGTGTGCACCCACAACTCCGCGCGCTCCCAGCTGGCGGCCTCGGCCTGGCGCCACGTCAGTCCGGTCCCGGCCACGTCGGCCGGCACCCACCCGGCCGCACGGGTCCACCCCGGTGCCCTGAGGGCGGCGGAGCGACACGGGCTCGACCTGGCGGACGCGGAGACCCGGCACGTCGACGACGTGCTCGAGCGGCACGACCTGGTGGTCGCCGTCTGCGACCAGGTGCACGAGGCGTTGGGGCAGGTGACGCGACTGCACTGGTCGGTCCCCGACCCGGTGCGCTCGGCCACGCCCGACGACTTCGAGGCGGCCTACGACGACCTCACCCACCGCGTCGGCCGGCTGGCGGCCGGTCTGCGTCCCGAGCCCGCGTGACCGAGAGGACCCCAGCCATGAGCACGCCCACCACGCTCCCCGAGCACCAGCCCGACCTGCACCACGCGACCGGGAGGCTGGCCGAGGAGTTCCGTGGCCGCTACGGGGCCGAGACGATCGCCCGCCTGCTGCGCTCGTCCTACGACGAGCTGCTCGCGACCGCGAGCATCGTCACCTTCGTGCCGCTGCTGGCCGAGCGCTTCGCCCGGGAGCGGCTGCAGGCGCTGGCCCAGGTCGACGGGCTGGCCGGGGTGCGGCGACCGACGGTGCTCTTCCTGTGCGTGCACAACGCCGGTCGCTCGCAGATGGCGCTGGGCTTCCTGCGCCACCTCGCCGGTGACGCCGCCGTCGGCTGGTCGGGAGGGTCCGATCCCGGTGCGACGATCGACCCGCTCGTCGTGGAGGCCATGCGCGAGCGTGGCGTCGACCTCGCCGAGGAGTTCCCCAAGCCCTGGACCGACGAGACCGTCCGCGCCGCCGACGTGGTCATCACCATGGGCTGTGGTGACGCGTGCCCGGTCCTCCCCGGCAAGCGCTACGAGGAGTGGGAGCTCGACGACCCGGTCGGCCTGGAGCTCGACTCCGTGCGCGCGATCCGCGACCAGCTCGAGCAGCGCGTGCGCCGCCTGCTCGCCGACCTGGGTGTCCCGCTCAGCGACCCAGCCGCTCGATGATCCCGGCCGCGGTGTCGCGGGCGGAGCGGCCCACGCCGATCAGCGTCGCCGAGGCGGGGCCCGTCCAGTCGCCGTACCCGACCAGGTGCAGGCGCGGCTCCGCGGTGACGCGCGTGCCGTCGAGCGCCACGCGCCCACGTCGGTCGTGCAGCGCGAGCGTGCGCAGGTGGCGCAGGGCGGGACGGAAGCCGGTGCACCAGACCACGGCGTCGACCTCGAGCTCGGTGCCGTCGGACCACGCGACCCCGGCCGCGGTGAGGCGCGCGAACAGCGGCCGGGCTCGCAGGTGACCGCGCTCCCGTGCCCGACGCACGCTGTCGACCACGACGACGTCGCCCAGGCCCCCGACCCCGGCGTGCTCACGTCCCTCGCGCATCGCCTGGACGCGGGCGGTGGCGGCCGCGAAGAGGGCGCGGCCGTCGACGTCGTCGGGCAGGACGCGTGGGGGTCGGGTGGTGACCCAGGTGGTGTCGGCGACCTCGGCGAGGTCGGCGAGCACCTGGGCTCCCGAGTTGCCCCCACCGACCACGACGACCCGCTGGCCGGCGAGGTCCGCGGCGCGCCGGTACTGCGCGGCGTGCAGCTGGCGGCCCCGGAAGTCGCGGGCGCCGGGGTAGGTCGGCCAGAAGGGCTGCGACCACGTGCCGGTCGTCGAGACCACGTGCCGGGCGGCCAGCTCGAGACCCTGCGCCCGGACGAGCAACCGGTCGTCGGGACCGCCACCCACGACCGCGCTGACCCGGTGCGGGCGTCGTACGCCGAGCTCGTAGCGCTGCTCGTAGCGCGTGAGGTAGTCGACGACGCGGTCACGCGTCGGGAAGCCCTCGGTGTCGTCCCCGCGAGGCATCATCCACCCGGGGAGCGAGGAGTAGCCCGCGGGCGAGAAGAGTCGCAGGCTCTCCCACGTGTGCTGCCACGCGCCTCCGGGGCGCGCCTCGGCGTCGAGCACGACGACGTCGCGTCCGGGGACGAGTCCGCCACGGCGGAGGTGGTAGGCGGTCGCCAGGCCCGCCTGGCCGCCGCCCACGACGACCACGTCGACGTGCTCGACCACGCTCTCCTCCTCCGTGCGCCGACCATCGTCGCGCAGCCGGTCGCCCGACCCGGGCACCGGTCCTGCATCGACGAGTGTCAACATAGACGCATGTCGAAGCAGACCCTCGCTCCGCCCGAGCTCCCGCTGATTGGCGACGCGCTGACGTCCTGCGTGCCGCTGGCGCGCGAGCCCCTCGGGGCGGCGGCCGCGTCCGCGGTGGTGCCCATGCTCAAGGCGATCGCGGACCCCGTGCGCCTCCGCCTGCTGTCGCTGATCCTCTCGCACGAGGGGGGCGAGGCGTGCGTGTGCGACCTCACCCCGTCGTTCGAGCTCTCGCAGCCGACCATCAGCCACCACCTCAAGGTGCTCCACGACAGCGGGCTGGTGACGCGCGAGCGGCGCGGCACCTGGGTCTTCTACCGGGCACGGCCCGAGGCGATGACCGCCCTGCGCAGCCTCTTCGCCGTCGCGCCGGCGAGCGAGGGACACCCATGAGCGACACCGTCCGGGCGCACCGGGCCGCCGAGGACGACGCGGTGCTGCAGCGACTCTCGACGCTCGACCGCTTCCTGCCGGTGTGGATCGGCGTGGCGATGCTCGTCGGTCTGCTGCTCGGGCGCGGCCTCCCGGGCCTGGACGAGGCGCTCGCGGCCGTGGAGATCGGCTCGGTCTCGCTGCCGATCGCCGTCGGGCTGCTCGTGATGATGTACCCGGTGCTCGCCAAGGTGCGCTACGACGAGCTCGGCCGCGTCACCGGCGACCGGCGCCTGCTCGCGACGTCGGTCGTGCTCAACTGGGTGCTCGGCCCCGCGCTGATGTTCGCCCTCGCCTGGCTGATGCTGCCCGACCTCCCGGAGTACCGCACCGGCCTCATCATCGTGGGGCTCGCCCGGTGCATCGCCATGGTGCTGATCTGGAACGACCTCGCCTGCGGCGACGGCGAGGCGGCTGCCGTCCTGGTCGCGCTCAACTCGGTCTTCCAGATCGTCGCCTTCGCCGTGCTCGGCTGGTTCTACCTCCAGGTGCTGCCCGGGTGGCTCGGCCTCGACCAGGCCGCCCTCGACGTGTCGGTGTGGGACATCGCCGTGTCGGTGCTCGTCTTCCTCGGCATCCCGCTGCTGGCGGGCTACCTCACCCGCAGGCTGGGGGAGCGCGCTCGGGGCCGGGAGTGGTACGAGTCGACCTTCCTGCCCCGCATCGGACCTGCCGCGCTCTACGGCCTGCTCTTCACCATCGTGCTGCTCTTCGCCCTCCAGGGCGAGACCATCACCAGCCAGCCGCTCGACGTCGTCCGGATCGCCCTGCCGCTGCTGGCCTACTTCGTGCTGATGTGGGGCGGCTCGATGCTGCTCAGCAGGGCGCTCGGCTTCGACTACCGCCGGGCCACCGCCGTCTCCTTCACCGCGGCGGGCAACAACTTCGAGCTCGCCATCGCCGTCGCGATCGGCGTCTTCGGGGTGGCCTCCGGGCAGGCCCTGGCCGGTGTCGTCGGCCCGCTGATCGAGGTGCCGGTCCTGGTCGGGCTGGTCTACGTGAGCCTGTGGGCACGACGCTTCTTCACCCACGACGAGACACCACGAGACGAGAGAAGGATGGTGCCGTGATGGCGACCACGAGCCAGGGCGTCGACGACGCCGCACTCCCGCAGGTGGTCTTCGCCTGCGTGCGCAACGGCGGGCGCTCCGTGATCGGACGGGTGCTGACCGAGCACTACGCGGGGGGCCGGGTCCGCGCCGAGTCGGCCGGCACCCAGCCCGGTGAGCACATCCACGCCGAGGTCGCGGAGGCGCTGCGGTCGCTGGGTCTCGACGTCTCCCGGGAGCGCCCGAAGGTGCTGACCCGCGAGACGGTCGCCGCCAGCGACCTGGCGATCACCCTCGGTTGCGGCGAGGAGTGCCCGTACGTCCCCGGCGTCAGGTACGTCGACTGGCCGGTGGCCGACCCAGGCGGCCAGGACGAGGAGACGGTCCGCGGCATCATCGCCGACCTCGACGGCCGGGTGCGCTCCATGCTCGGCGAGCTGGTGCCCGACCTCGAGCTGCCGCCGTCAGTGCTCGCGCCGCGCGACTGAGGCGGACTCGCCCCGCCGCCCGCTGACCGAGGCACCCGCGGCCAGCGCCGCCCCCAGCGCGGCGACGCCGGCCAGGGCCAGGAACCCGGCGGCGTACCCGCCGAGCAGCCGGGCGAGGGCGGCCCCCACGAAGGGAGCGGCCGCGGAGGCGACGAGTGCGGGCGCACCGAGGACGCCGTTGAGCGCGCCGTAGCTGCGCGGCCCCCAGCGGTCGGTGACGGCGGTGGCCTGGACGAGCGTGTAGAGGCCGCGAGCCAGGCCGAGCACCATGCCGAGCCCGATGAGCACCACACCGTCGGCCGGCGCCACGGCGAGCACCGCCGTGGTGAGGGCGACGGCGGCCATGACCCCGATGGTGCGGGCGCGCACGGTCGTGACGGCCGCGAGGCGGGCGTACCCGAGCCGCCCGAGGGCCTGGCCGACGCCGCCGAGGCCGAGTGCCACGGCGGCGAGCCCGGTGCCCATGCCTCGCTCGACCATCATCGGGACGAGGTTGACCAGCACCGCGAAGGCGCTGAGCGTGGTGAGCGCGTTGGCGACGGCGAGCAGCACGAAGGGCCGGCTGCGGGTGATGGCGCGGTCGGTGGGCCCCACCGGGGCGGACCCGGACTCCGCGGCGGTCCTCGACGGCCGCCACGCGTGCCGCAGTCCCCACCAGTGCAGCGGCACCGTGACGCCCACCAGCACCACGAGGAGCACCAGGTAGGTCACGCGCCACCCGAGCCGGTCGTCGAGCGCCGAGGCGGTGGGCGCGAAGACGGTGCTGGCCAGCCCGCCGACCAGGGTGAGCGTGGTCAGGGCACGGATCCGGTGCCGGCCGCCCCACCGGGTCAGCGCCGCGAAGGCCGGCGGGTAGAGGGTGCCGGCCATGGCGACGCCGACCAGGGCCCAGCCGGCGTAGAAGACGGGGAGGCTGGGGGCGGTGGCCACGGCCAGGAGGCCCGGGACGGCCACCAGGGAGGCGACCGTCATCACCACGCGCGGGCCGCGCTCGTCGATGCGCCGCCCCACCCACACCCCGGCCCCACCCGAGACGAGCAGGGCGAGCGAGAAGGCGCCGGTGACGGCGACGCCGGACCAGCCGGTGTCGGCCGAGATCGACGCCTGCAGCGCCGCGAAGGCGTAGTAGAGCACCCCCCACGACGTGATCTGGACGGTGCTGAGCACGACCACGGCGGCCCGCAGCCCGGCGCGGTCGAGGGCGCCGGGCTCGGCGCTGGTCGTGCCCCGGGTCACCGGGTCATCGTGTCGCGAGCGTCCCCGGCGCCGCGCAGCACCCGCCGGCCGTGCCGAGGAGTTCGAGGGCGTCGGGGTCGTCGAAGGCCGCGGCGCCGTCGCACACGCCCGTCTCGGGGAGCACCAGCTCGACCCGCGACGCCGACTCGAGGTCGCCGGCCAGGGCGGCGACGACGGAGCGGACCTGCTCGAAGCCCGTCATCGCCAGGAAGGACGGCGCGCGGCCGTAGGACTTCATCCCTACGAGGTAGAGGCCCGGCTCGGGCTGGGCCAGCTCGCGGAAGCCGTGGGGGCTGACGTCGCCACAGCTGTGGTGGTCGGGGTGCACCTGGTCCGCCAGGGCGCGGACGGACCCGAGGGCGGGGTCGAGGTCGAGGCGGACCTCGGAGAGGAAGTCGTGGTCGGGTCGGAAGCCGGTGGTGACGACCACCTCGTCGACGTCGTCGAGCTGCTGGCCGTCGACGGAGGTGATCCGCAGGCGCCCGTCGGGCATGGCGGTGACGGACTCCGTGCGGAAGCGCGCGAGGTGGGTGACGACGTCGCTGGCGGCCGCGTCCGCGGCGTCCTGGCCGAGCCTTCCCCGCTGCTCGAGCTGGTCGTTGTCGCCGCCGCCGAAGGCGTCGCCGAGCCGGGCCCGCCGCAGCAGCCACGAGACCCGCGTCGCCGGGTCCTGGCGGGCGAGCCGGGCGAGGGCGATCAGCACCCCCTGGGCCGAGGCCCCCTTGCCCGCGACCGCGACGTGCTTGCCGGCGTAGCGCGCGGCGACCGCGGGATCCTCGAGGTCCGGGATGCCGTAGTGCAGGCGGTCGAGGTGGTCGGGCTCGCCCAGCGCGGGGTAGCCGTCGGCGCCGAGGGGGTTGGGCCGTCCCCAGGTGCCCGAGGCGTCGACGACGGCGCTCGCCAGCAGGCGCGCGGGCCCGGCGGGGGTGGTGACGTGGAGGACGAACGGGTCGGCCTCGCGGCCGGAGTCGACGAGCAGGTCGCGGCCGGCGCGGCCCACGCCCGTGACGCGGGTCCCGTAGCGCACCTCGACGCCGTCGCGGGCCGCGAGCAACCGGGCCAGGGGACGCAGGTAGCCGTCGCGCCACTCGTGGCCGGTCGGGTAGGCGTCGTCGTCGGGCGGGGTCCAGCCGCCAGCCGCGTCGAGCAGTCGCCGGGCGGCCGGGTCGACCAGCTCGCGCCAGGCCGAGAAGAGGCGCACGTGCCCCCACTCGCCCACCGCGGCGCCCGCGTCGGTGCCGGCCGCGAGCACGACCACCTCGAGGCCGCGCTCCGCGGCGTGGCTGGCGGCGGCCAGCCCGACCGGACCGGCACCGATGACGGCCAGGGGCTGCGACATGACGTCTCCTTCGATCGATGTGCGTCGATGGAGCGCAATCTATCGATCCGGATCGATGAAGGCAAGGTAGGATCGGCCCGTGACCACCGCCCCGCTGAGCAGGACCGACGCCGAGGAGTACGCCGAGTGGTTCGCCGTGCTGGCCGACCCCACCCGGGTGCGGCTGCTGCACGCCCTCTCCACCTCGCCGTCCGGCGCCCTGCGGATCGGTGACCTCGCCGCGGCCGTGGGGATCAGCCAGTCGACCTGCTCCCACCACGTGGAGTCGCTCAAGCGCGTGGGCTTCGTGGTGGTCGACAAGGTGGGCACCTCCAGCCTGGTCTCGGTCAACGCCGCCTGCTGCAGCGGGCTCCCGCACGCCGCCGACGTCGTCATGGGCACGCTGTCGTCGCCGCCCTGCTGCCCCGACGACCTGCCCGAGGACGTGACCACCCGGCCGGTGCGCGACGACGACATGCCGACGGTGCTGCGCGTCTACGCCGAGGGGCTCGCGACGCGCAACGCCACCTTCGAGACCACGGTCCCCACCGCCGAGCAGATGCGGGCCAGGTGGCTGCCGGGGCTGGCGTGGGTGGCCGAGCTCGCGGGCGAGGTCGTCGGCTGGACGGCGGTGGCGCCGGTCTCGGCCCGGGAGTGCTACGCCGGGGTGGGGGAGTCCTCGGTCTACGTGGCCGAGGCCGCGCGCGGGCGCGGGGTCGGGACCACGCTGCTGCACACCCAGGTCGTCGAGTCCGACCGGGCGGGGATGTGGACGCTGCAGACCTCGGTCTTCCCGGAGAACCGCGCCAGCCTCGCGCTGCACCGGTCCGCGGGCTACCGCACCCTGGCGGTCCGCAGCCGCATCGCCCGGCTCGACGGGGAGTGGCGCGACACGGTGCTGCTCGAGCGTCGCAGCGAGCTCACCCGGGCTCCTTCGGCGCCTGCCGTGGCTGGGGTGCGTGCAGGTTGAAGCGGATGCCGGCGAGGCGCACCGCGAAGCACGTGCCGGCCGCCACCAGGGCCGCCGCGAGGCCGTAGACGCCCAGGCTGCTCGCGGCGACCACCAGCACCGCGGCGCTCAGGGCCGGGATGGCGTAGAGCTCGCTGGTCAGCACGACCGGCACCCGGCCGACGGTGACGTCGCGCAGCGTCCCGCCGCCGACCGCGGTGATCGCCCCCAGGATCACCGCCTGCCCGCTGCCGAGCCCGAAGTCGAGCGCGACGGCCGTGCCGGTGACGGCGAAGAGGCTCAGCCCCGCTGCGTCGAGCACGTCGATCGTGGTGCCGAAGCGGTCGAGCGCGCGGGCGAAGGCGAAGGCGACCAGGCTGCCGAGGGCGGCGACCACCAGGTAGCGGTAGTCGCTGAAGGTCGTGGGCGGCAGCGACCCCATGAGCACGTCGCGCAGGATGCCCCCGCCCATCGCGGTGAGCATGCCCAGCGTCACCGTGCCCACGAGGTCGACCCGGGCGATCCGGATCGCGGTGAGCGCGCCGTTGAGCGCGAAGGCGAAGGTGCCGGCGAGGTCGAGGACGGTCAGGACCGAGAGCTCCGGGCTCACCTGGGGGACCTCCGTGCCGCGCGGGGGTGGGTGGGGGTGGACGTCGCTGCCGGGTGCGCCCGGACGGGGCGGCGTACCGTCACCACGGTAGGCGCGGCGCGGCCATCGTCCGGCGCCGGCCGCGTGGCAGGGGGCAGCAGGGCAGATGGAGACACCGGGAGCGACGACCCGCTCGGCGACGGGACGCTGGGTCCTGCTGGTGACGGTGCTGGGAGCGGCCCTCACCTTCGTCGACGCCACCGTGGTGGCGATCGCGCTGCCGCGCATCGTCGTCGACCTCGACGCCGGCGTCGGGGGCGCGGTCTGGGTGGTGACGGCCTACAACCTCACGCTCGCCTCCCTGGTGCTGACCGCGGGGGTGCTGGGCGACCGCTTCGGGTTGCGGAGGTCCTACCTGGTCGGGGTCGGCGGCTTCACGGCGGCGAGCGTCGTGTGCGGTGCGGCGCCCACCATCGAGGTGCTCGTCGGCGCACGCGTGGCCCAGGGCGTCTTCGCCGCGCTGCTGACCCCCGCCAGCCTGGCGCTGATCCACCGGTCCTTCCGCGCCGACGAGCGCTCGCGTGCCGTGGGGGTGTGGTCCGGGCTCACCGGGGTCGCCGGCGCCGTGGGTCCGTTGCTCGGCGGGCTCCTGGTCGAGCACGCCGACTGGCGCTGGGCCTTCCTGGTCAACCTGCCGGCCGGCCTGCTGGTGCTGTGGGCCACGAGCCGACACCTGTCTCCGGACGCCGCGCACGACTCGGGCACGGTGGCCGCGAGCCTCGACTGGCCCGGCGCCGTGCTGCTGAGCGTCCTGCTCGCCGCCGTGACCAGCGCCCTGATGGGGGTCGGCGGTCGCGTCGTCGGCGGGGCGCTGTGGGTGGTGGCGCTGCTCGCGGCGGTCCTGCTCGTCGTCCACCTGTCGCGGACCTCCACCCCGCTCGTCCCGCCCGCCTTCTGGCGGGACCGGACGCTGCGCGGGGTGACGGTGGCGACCTTCCTCTTCTACGGCGCCCTGGGGGTGGCGTTCTTCATGCTGCCGCTGCTGCTGCAGGTCGGAGCCGGGCTCTCGCCGGTGCAGGCCGGCTCGGCGCAGCTGCCGGTCACGCTGCTGATGCTGCTCTTCTCCGGGAGGGTGGGCGCGCTGATGGAGCGCACCGGCGCCACGGTGCTGATGGTGGCCGGTGCCGTGCTCGCCGCCGTCGCGATGGGCTGGTTCAGCAGCCTGGGCACGTCGGTGGGGCTCGTCGCCGACGTGCTGCCCCCGGCCTCGGTCCTCGGTGCCGGGCTGACGCTCTTCGTCACGCCGCTCACCGCGACGGCCCTCGCTGCGGCGCCGGCGCACCTGGTGGGCCTGGCCAGCGGCGTCAACAACGCCGTGGCCCGCACCGGGGGCCTGGTCGCGGTCGCGCTCGTGCCGCTGGTGGGAGGCCTGCGTGACGGCGCGCTGACCGACCCCGGGGCCGTCGCCGACGCCTCGCGCGCGGTCTTCCTCGGCGCCGCGGCGCTGATGCTGCTGACCGCGGCCGTGGTGGCCCTCGGCGTCCCGTGGCGCAGACCGCCGCTCCCGCAGGGGCCCGACCAGGTCGCGGCCGAGCCGGTGCCGAGGATGCACTGCTCCCCGTCGTCGCCTCCCATGGTGGGTGACCGGGGCAGACTGGGCCGGTGACCACCGCCCGCACCGAGCGCCCCCGGCTGTGGTGGCTCCGCAAGGTGCCGGCCTTCATGACGGTGGGCATGACCTGCACCGCGGCGTACTTCGGGTTGTACCTGCTGCTGCGCGACCCGCTCGGGGCGCAGTGGGCCAACCTGGTCTCGCTGGTCCTCTCCACGATCGCGGTCACCTCGGGCAACCGGCGCTTCACCTTCGGCGTGACCAGCCGGCGAACCGTCGTGCCGCACCAGGTGCTGGGCCTGGCGGTGCTCGCGCTCAACACGGTGCTGACGGCCTCGTCGCTGTGGCTGCTGCACCAGGCAGCGCCCGACGCGGGCCGCGTCGCCGAGGTGGGCGTGCTCGCGGTGGCCAACGGCATCGGTGGGTGCGTGCGCTTCGCGACCTACGCCTGGGTCATGCGGGAGGACCCCTAGCCGGCGCCGCCCGCCCCCATCGGTCAGGTCGTGGCCACCGGCGTGGGGGACGCGTCGTCCCGACGCCGTGACCCCCGCAGCACCACCACGACGCCCACGACGGTCAGCACGAAGACGACCCACTGCAGCAGGCCGAGCGCGAGCCAGGGCGACCGCGCGTCAGTCGCCGCGTCGGCGAAGCCGAAGGTGGTGAAGTCGATCCACGCGTGCAGCAGCATGCACAGCACGAGCGTGCCGGCGACACGACGCGTGAGGTAGAGGACCGAGCCCACCACGAATGCGAGCCCGATCTGCTGCACCGTCGACCCGAGGCTCTGCCCGAAGAGGGCGTTGAGCGCGTGGATCAGGCCGAAGAGCAGGCAGCTGGCGAACCACGCCGCGACCTCGCCGAGGCCTCCCCGCAGGCCGACCAGACCGGTGCCGCGCGTCAGCATCTCCTCGGCGAAGCCCACCAGCAGCGTCCCGGCCCCGAGCGCGAGGAGGTACCCCGCGGTGCGGTCGGCGGGACCGAATCCCCCCAGGAGCGAGCCGAGTCCCGGCAGGAACATGAGCACCGGGACGGCCCACACCCACCGTGGGGCGCGGTCGGCCTCGCGCAGCACCGGTCCCCACCAGCCGAGGTAGCTGGTGGCGGCGGCGAGGAAGACCGAGCCGAGGGCGACCGGGAGGACGATGCCCTCGACGACGGTCGACGTCGAGTCGCCCACGGCGTCGTAGTCCATGCCGATCACGGCCCAGGTGGCGGCGACGACGGCCAGGTAGCCGACCGCGAGGCCGACGGTGATCAGGGGGCGGGGCTTGGTGCGCATGGCGACCTCGGGGCTGTGGAGGGGCTGGGAGGAGGGGTCTTACAACATCCGGCCGTGCACGTCCCAGCCCTCGTCGGGCACGCGACGCAGCGCCGACATCCGACGGAAGCCGACGGCGTGGTCGGCGCGGAAGTTCGCCACCTTCAGCCAGAAGCCGTCGCCGTGGTCGGCGACCGAGGCGAAGTAGGCGTCGAGGTCGACGTGCGTGCTCATGTGCTTGCCGGCGAAGAGGCTGACCATGCCCATCACGCCCTGGGGTGCCAGCAGGCTCCCGACCCGGTCCGCGGAGTACTCCTGGGCCCTCGAGACGCTCGGGGCGAGCTGGAGCAGCGCCGCCACGGGTCGCAGCGTCAGCCGCCAGATGCTCACGTGGCGGCAGTGGATGTGGCCCAGCTCGTGACCGAGCGCGAAGCGGATCGTGGCGAAGTCGCCGTTGAGGTAGGCGATGTCGAGCAGGTCGGAGTAGATGACGACGTAGCCGCGGCGGATGCGGCACTTGGTGGCGTAGGCGTTGAAGACGCCCTGACCGTTGACCAGGTAGAGGCGCGGCAGCCGCAGCAGTCCCTCCCCGTCGGGGGTCATGCCGAGGCGGGCACCCAGCTCGGCGAACATCTCGTAGAGCTGCGGCAGCTGCCGGGGAGTCACCTCCACGCCGTTGCTGACGGTGCTCCAGTAGGAGTAGCGGATCGCGAAGATCCCGGCCACCAGCGGCCCCGCCACGATCAGGGCCACCGCCGAGGCGAGCCACCCGGGCTCGTCGAGGTTGGCCGCGGCCAGCACGACGAACGCGACGACGGCCGCCGCGGAGAGAACGCCCGCGAGGACCAGCATCGGCACCTCGGCCCGGTGCCGGAGCTCGCGCACCGGCGGCAGGCCCGGCGGGTCGACCCCGTGCGTCGCTGTCCGGCCACCGGTGGTCGTAGAGCTCATCGCGTCACCTCGCAGACGGATCGGGCGGACGAGGTCGGGCTCGACGGGGACGGTCCGGCGCGGGCCGACCGTCTGCCTCGCTGTCTCACGTCGTGGGACGGAATGTACTCCAACCGATCGGTTCGGGAAACCGCCCGATCGGACTGTTGCGGCCGTTCGCCGAGGTCGTGGCGGGCCTACACTCGGCGCGGTGGTGCCGATGAGCAGTGACGAACGCCGCGTCGACGGTCGTGCGCTCCGGCACCGGCACCGCCGCCCCGAGCTGCTGGACGCAGCCGTGGAGTACGTCCTCGAGCACGGCATCGCCGACCTCTCGCTGCGTCCGTTCGCCCGGGAGCTCGGCGTGACGCACGCGACGCTGCTGCGGCACTTCGGGACGAAGGAGGAGCTCGTGCGCGAGGTCGTCGTGCGTGTCCGCGAGGACCTGCTCGACGAGTCCGCCCGGCTCCCACCCGACCGGGCGCCCGCGACGCCCGCCGAGGCGATGCGGGGCGCCTGGCGTCGGTTGACCGATCCCGCCCAGCGCCGCCAGTTCGTGCTGCTCTTCGAGCTCGTCGCGGCCCACGCCCGCGACCCAGAGCGCTTCGGCCCGCTGGCGCCGCTGCTCGTCACCGACTTCCTCGGGCCGGTCCGGCAGAGTCTCGAGCGCTACGGCGTCCGCGACGCCG
>JBQGFI010000241.1:0-4224 GCA_052040065.1 Marmoricola sp. | reverse complement strand
CCGGCCACCAGGGTCTCGGTGGCGATGTCGGCGCGCGGCAGGAAGACCCGGTTGATCGGGTCGAGCACGTCGTCGAAGGGGGGCCAGTCGTCGAGCAGCCCCCGCGCCGACTGCTCGCCCGAGGGGACCAGGTCGGCGTTGAGGCCCCACTCCGCGAGGTACGCCGCGGTCTTGTCGCCGACGGCGGCGATCTTCAGGCCGGAGAAGGCCCGGGCGTCCAGGCCGTACTCCTCGAACTTCTCGCGCACCGCGCGCACCGCGTTGACCGAGGTGAAGGCGATCCACTCGTAGCGGCCCTCGACCAGGCCGCGCACGGCCTTGTCCATCTGCAGCGGGTTGCGCGGCGGCTCCACCGAGATCGTGGGCACCTCCTCGGGCACGGCGCCGTAGCCCCGCAGCGAGGCCGAGAGCGAGCCGGCCTGCTCCTTGGTGCGGGGCACCAGGACGCGCCAGCCGAAGAGCGGCTTGGTCTCGAACCACGACAGCGTCTCGCGCAGGTCGACGACCTTGCCCACGACGGTGACCGCGGGAGGCGTCATGCCGGCCTTCGCGGCGTCGGCGGCGATCTCGCCCAGCGTGGAGACCAGGGTCTCCTGGGTGGTCAGGGTGCCGGTGCGGGTCATCGAGACCGGGGTGCTCTCCTCGCGACCGGCGGCGATCAGCTGCGCTGCGACCTCGCCGATCGAGCCGACGGCCGAGAGCAGCACCAGGGTCGGGTGCGAGGAGTAGGCGTACCAGTCGATCTTGGCGTCGCCGCAGGTCACGACGGCCACCTCGCGGTGGTGCTTGGTCGTCAGCGGGATGCCGGCGTAGGCCGGCACGGCGGTGACCGAGGACACGCCGGGGACGATCTCGAAGCCGACCTCGGCCTTGGTGCAGGCGAGCGCCTCCTCGGGCCCGGAGGCGTAGATGAAGGGGTCGCCCGACATCAGCCGGACCACGCGACGGCCGGACTTGGCCTGCTTGACCACGACCTTCGCGCGCGCGGCGTGCGTCAGCGGCTGGCCGTCCTCGCCGAAGCCGCCGTCGACGAAGACGGGGCCCTGCTCGAGGTCGCCGTCGAGCGGCAGCCCGAGCACCGCGCGCACCATCGCCTCGTGGTCGGGCACCTCGGTGACCACGACCTCGGCCGCACGCAGCAGCTCCAGGGCACGGACCGTCAGCAGACCCGGGTCACCGGGGCCGCTGCCGACGAACGAGACCCACGTCGCCGGGCGTCCCGCGACGGTGCCGCGTGCCGGTGCCTGGGTGGCGTTCTTGGTCGTCTTCTGCTTGGTCACACTCGCCTTCTTGCTTCGACTCTTCTTCGGATCAGGGCAGTTCGGGTGGGGCGGGCCGGTCAGGTCTCCGCGATCAGGGCGGCGGCCCCGTCGGCCAGCATCTCCTCGGCCAGCTCGCGACCGAGCCGCTCGGGATCGCCGAGTGGACCGGACGCCGAGCGCCGGATCGCGACCGCCCCGTCAGGTGCGAGCGCCACTGCTCGCACCCAGAGTTCGTCATCGACCTCACCCATCGCAACTTCGGCCAGCGCGCCGACGGGTGCGGCGCAGCCGGCCTCGAGGGTCGCCAGCAGCACTCGCTCGGCGGTGACGCACGCGCGGGAGTCGGCGTCGTCGAGGGCCGCGGCCAGCGTGGCGCGCAGCTCGGCGTCGTCCTCGCGGCACTCCACCGCCAGGGCACCCTGGCCGGGGGCGGGCAGCACCTGGATCGGGTCGAGCACCTCGGTGACGTCGTCGAGCCGGTCGAGCCGGGCCAGCCCGGCACGCGCCAGCAGCACGGCGTCGACCTCGCCCTCGCGCACCTTGCGGATGCGCGTGTCGACGTTGCCGCGGATGCCGACGAGCTCGACACCGAGGCCCAGCGCCGCCACCTGGGCGACGCGCCGCGGCGACCCGGTGGCCACGCGGGCCCCGGCGGGCAGCTCGCCCAGCGTCAGGCCGTCGCGCGCGACCACGACGTCGCGGGGGTCCTCGCGGCGCGGCACCGCGGCGAGGGCGATGTGCTCGGGCGGCGCGGTCGGCAGGTCCTTGAGCGAGTGCACGGCGACGTCCACCTCGCCCCGGAGCAGCGCGTCGCGCAGGGCGCTGACGAAGACGCCCGTGCCACCGATCTGCACCAGCGGCGCCGGGGAGGCGTCGCCCTCGGTGCGGATCGGCACCAGCTCGGTGCGCAGTCCGGTGCGCGCGGTGATGGCGTCGGCCACGTGGCTGCTCTGGGTGCGCGCCAGCGCCGAGGCGCGGGTGCCGATGCGCACGACGCGGGTGGACGCCGCCGCGGCGGCGTCGGTCGAGACGGTCACGGTCGCTCCACCTCCGCCCGGGTCACGGCCTCGACGGCCTCGGGGTCGAGGGCGAAGAGCTCGGCCAGTGCCGCGGCGTAGGAGATCGCGCCGGACTCGTTGGCGAGCTGCTTGACCCGCACCGTGGGCTGGTGGAGCAGCTTGTCGACGACGCGGCGGATCGCGGTCTCCACCTCGGTGCGCGAGGCGGGGTCGAGGCTGGGCAGGCGCGTCTCCAGGCGGGCGAGCTCGTCCTGCACGAGGCCGGTGGCCATGGTGCGCAGCGCGACGACCGTCGGTGTGACGCTCTGGCTGCGCCGGGCCGACAGGAAGGCGGTGAGCTCCTGCCCGACGATGGCGCGCACGCCGTCGACGTCGGTCGCCCCGGGCGCCTGCCCCAGCTCCGCCGCGAGCGTCTCCAGGCTCACCAGCGACACGCCCGGGAGGTCGCCGACCGCGGGGTCCACGTCGCGCGGGAGCGCGAGGTCGAGCACCGCGAGCGGCGCCGAGGTCGACGTCCGCCGTGCCGCGAGGTCGGCGGCCGAGATCACCTGGCCCGCGGCGCCCGTGCACGAGACCAGCACGTCGACCGGGCCGGTGTGCTGGCCGAGCCGGTCGAGCGGCAGCGCGGTGGCGCCGTACTGCCGGGCGAGCCGCTCGGCCCGCTCGGGGGACCGGTTGGCGACGGTCACCGAGGCGGCACCGGCCCGCGCGACCGTGGCGACCGTGAGACCGGCCATCGAGCCCGCGCCGACGACGAGCACGTGACGACCCTCGAGCGGCCCCACGTGGTCGGCGGCCCGCTCGAGCGCGGCGCCGACGACGCTCGGCGCCACCCGGTCGATGTCGGTCTCGGCGTGCGAGCGCTTGCCGACGCGCAGCGCCTGCTGGAAGAGCACGTTGAGCGAGGGCCCGACCGTGCCGAGCTCCTGGCCCGAGCGGAGCGCCTCGCGGGCCTGCCCGAGGATCTGGCTCTCGCCGAGCACCATGCTGTCGAGCCCGGCCGTGACGTGGAAGAGGTGCGAGACGGCGCCGTCGTCGTAGTGCACGTAGAGGTGGTCGATCAGCTCCTCGGGACGGGAGCCGGCCAGCTCGCCGAGCATCCTCGAGATGGCCTCGACACTGCCGTGGAAGCGCTCGACGTCGGCGTAGACCTCGGTGCGGTTGCAGGTCGAGAGCACCGTCGCCTCGGTGACGTGGTCGAGGAGGCTGACCGATCGGATCAGCTTGCCGGAGCCGTCGGCGTCGAGCGCCACCCGCTCCAGCAGCGGCAGCGGCGCGGTCTTGTGGGAGAGCCCCACCACCAGGATGCTCATCGGCGGGCCCCCGCGGTCGGCTCGGGAGCCGCGGCCACGTCGTCGACGGCGTCGGCGAGCTCGCGGGCGACGCTGGCCGGCAGCCCGCGCTCGCCCCCGGACTTGCGCTGCTCGTGGTAGGCCAGGATCTGCAGCTCGCTGGAGAGGTCGACGCGGCGCACGTCGACGCCGTCGGGCACGGGGAGGATCGTCGGTGCGAAGTTGAGGATGCTGCGGATGCCGACCGAGACCATCCGGTCGGCCACCTCCTGGGCACCGGCCGCGGGGGTGGCGATGACGCCGATGACGACGCCGTGCTCGGCGACGACCTCGTCGAGGTCGTCGAAGCCGCGGATGCGCAGACCGGCCACGTGCTCGCCGAGGCGGGAGCCGTCGGCATCGAGCAGCGCCACGGTGCGGAAGCCACGGGAGCTGAAGCCGGAGTAGTTGGCCAGCGCGTGACCGAGGTTGCCGATGCCCACCACGACGACCGGCCAGTCCTGGGTCAGCCCGATCTCGCGCGCGATCTGGTAGCGCAGGTAGCCCACGTCGTAGCCGACGCCGCGGGTGCCGTAGGAGCCGAGGTGGGAGAGGTCCTTGCGCAGCTTGGCGCTGTTGACGCCGGCGGCCTGGGCGAGCTCGAGGCTCGAG
>JBQGFI010000240.1:0-3756 GCA_052040065.1 Marmoricola sp. | reverse complement strand
CCCCAGGGCAGGAGCTACACCGTCGTGCCCACCTCGCGGGCTCCCCTCGCCACCCACGGTCACTGACCGCCTCCGGGTGGTCGAGGAGGTTGCGCAGCAACCGTCTCGAGACCCCTGCACCTTCCTCGGCTCACCGGGTCTCGAGACAGGCGCTGGCGCGCCTTCCTCGACCACCCGAGACCCTCGGGTCCCTCAGGTGCGAGCGGAGCGAGTCTCGAGGGCCCGCTCCGCTCGCGCCCGGGCGCGTCAGACGGTGACGTGCTCCAGCATCTCGGTCACCAGTGCGGCGATCGGGGAGCGCTCGGAGCGGGTGAGGGTGACGTGGGCGAAGAGGGGGTGGCCCTTGAGCCGGTCGACCACCGCGACGACGCCGTCGTGCCGGCCGACCCGCAGGTTGTCGCGCTGGGCGACGTCGTGGGTGAGCACGACCTTGGAGTTGGCGCCCATGCGGGAGAGCACGGTGAGGAGCACGTTTCGCTCCAGCGACTGCGCCTCGTCGACGATCACGAAGGCGTCGTGCAGCGAGCGGCCGCGGATGTGCGTGAGCGGCAGGACCTCGAGCATCCCCCGGTCGAGCACCTCGTCCACCACGTCGGAGGTGGTGATCGCCCCCAGGGTGTCGAAGACCGCCTGGCCCCAGGGCGACATCTTCTCCGACTCGCTGCCCGGCAGGTAGCCGAGCTCCTGGCCGCCCACGGCGAAGAGCGGGCGGAAGACGACGACCTTCTTGTGCGTACGCCGCTCGAGCACCGTCTCGAGCCCCGCGCACAGCGCGAGGGCCGACTTGCCCGTGCCGGCGCGTCCGCCGAGGGAGACGATGCCGACCTCGGGGTCGAGCAGCAGGTCGAGGGCGATCCGCTGCTCCGCGGAGCGGCCGTGGATGCCGAAGGCCTCGCGGTCGCCGCGCACCAGGTGCACCTGCTTGTCGGCGCGCACCCGGCCCAGGGCGCTGCCGCGCTCGGAGAGCAGCACCAGGCCGGTGTGGCAGGGCAGGTCGCGGGCCTCGTCGAGGTCGACCCGGCCCTCGTCGTAGAGCGCGTCGAGGTCGGCCGCGGTGGCGTCGATCTCGGTCATGCCGGTCCAGCCGGCGTCGGACTCGTGCACCTGCTCGCCGCGGTACTCCGCGGCGTCGAGGCCGACCGCGGAGGCCTTGATGCGCAGCGGCAGGTCCTTGGAGACCAGCGTGACGTCGTGGCCCTCGTCGGCCAGGTTGCGGGCCACCGCCAGGATGCGGGTGTCGTTGTCGCCCAGCCGGAAGCCCGACGGCAGCGCCGTGGGGTCGGTGTGGTTGAGCTCGACGCGCAGCGTGCCGCCCTCCTCCCCGACGGGGACGGGCTGGTCGAGCCGGCCGTGGAGCACGCGCAGCTCGTCGAGCATGCGCAGCGCCGAGCGGGCGAAGTACCCGAGCTCGGGGTGGTGCCGCTTGCCCTCGAGCTCGGTGATGACGACCACCGGCAGCACCACCTCGTGCTCGGCGAAGCGCAGCGCCGCCTTGGGGTCGGCGAGCAGCACGGAGGTGTCGAGGACGAAGGTCGAGCGCTGGGCCGCGTCCTGCACCGCGTCCTGGGCCGAGTCCTGGGTCGTGTCCTGGGCAGTAACCACGTGGTTTCCCCTTGGTGACCGCGCGCGCACCCGTGGCGCCCGGTCCTCTAGTGGTGCTCGGACCGGGAGTGACGCCGGGTGCCCGAGTGCTGGCTCCCGGTGGTGCAGTCGTCGTGGTCGGACAACAGGTCTCGCCCTCCTGGCATCGGCCTGCTTCCCCGCAGCCCGACAACGGCAAGGTAAGTCGGCGCAGGAGGCCGTCCGGACCGACACGCGGGGAGCGGCAGGTGAACTCTGTGTTGCGTCGGCTCCTCAGGACCCGAAGCGGCGCTCGCGCTCGGCGTAGGCGCGGACGGCGCGGAGGAAGTCGACGCGCCGGAAGTCGGGCCAGTAGGCCTCGCAGAAGTAGAACTCGCTCTGGGCGCTCTGCCACAGCAGGAAGCCGCCCAGCCGCTGCTCGCCGCTGGTGCGGATCACCAGGTCGGGGTCGGGCTGGCCCTTGGTGTAGAGGTGCTCGGCGATGTGCTCGACGTCGATCACCTCCGCCAGCTCCTCGAGCGTGGTGCCACGGCCGGCGTGCTCGGTGAGCAGCGCCCGCACGGCGTCGGCGATCTCACGGCGCCCGCCGTAGCCGACGGCGATGTTGACCAGCAGCCCGTCGACGTCGGCGGTGGCCTCGGCGGCCGTCTTGAGCCGCTCGGCCGTGGCGGCCGGCAGCAGGTCGAGCGCCCCGACCGGGTGCAGCCGCCAGCGTCGCTGCTCCGCGAGGCTGTCGACGGCGCCCTCGATGATGGCGAGCAGCCCGTGCAGCTGCTCGGGCGGGCGGTTGAGGTTGTCGGTCGAGAGCAGCCACAGCGTGACCACCTCGACGCCGATCTCCTCGCACCAGCCGAGCAGCGGCTCGATGTTGGCGGCGCCGGCCCGGTAGCCGTGGGCGGTGTCGGTCCCGACCGCCTTGGCCCAGCGGCGGTTGCCGTCGAGCATGACCCCCACGTGCTGCGGGATCCGCTCGGGCGGGAGCCGGCGCACCACCCTGGCCTCGTACGCCGGGTAGAGCACCCGCCGGAGTCCACGCTTCCAGTCCGCCACGTCCAGCGACTGTACTCGGGGCGACGTGTGAGGTCGGTCTCCCCGCCGCCCGTGGCGCGGGAACCGGAAACATCCGCTCCGTACGCTTGCCGCATGGTCCCTGACGTCCCCGCCTCCGACGACGGTCGCGCCTCCCGCGTGCACGACCGCGCCGAGCAGCTGCGCGAGCGCGGGCACGAGGCGGCCGAGCAGGTGCGCGAGCGTGCCCGCGAGGTCGCCGCCGAGGTCAAGCCCAAGCTGCGCGGCTGGCTGCACGCCGGCGTCACGCCCCTGGCGCTGGCCGCCGGCATCGTGCTGATCGCGCTGTCGCCGACCGTCGAGACCCGGGTCGGCTCGGCGATCTTCGCCGGCACCGCGCTGCTCCTCTTCGCGGTCTCCGCGGTCTACCACCGCTTCTACTGGGGTCCGCGGATGACGGCGGTGCTGCGCCGCATCGACCACTCCAACATCTTCCTGCTGATCGCGGGGTCCTACACGCCCTTCGCGCTGATCCTGCTGCCGCAGCCGCAGAGCACGGCGCTGCTCGCGATCGTGTGGACCGGGGCGCTGCTCGGGGTGCTCTTCCGGGTCTTCTGGAGCCACGCCCCGCGGCTGCTCTACACGCCGATCTACATGGCGCTGGGCTGGGTCGCGATCTTCTACGCCGACCACCTCGGCTCCGGCGGCCCCGCCGTCACCTGGCTGCTGGTGGCCGGCGGCGTGCTCTACACGCTCGGCGGACTGGTCTACGGCCTCAAGCGGCCCGACCCCTTCCCCACGTGGTTCGGCTTCCACGAGGTCTTCCACCTGCTGACCATCGCGGCCTTCGTGTGCCACTACGTCGCCGCGTCGATCGCGACCTACTCGCTGCGCTGAGCCGGAGCGCGACGTGGCCGAGGTCCTGCTGGCCGTCGTGGCCGCGGTGCAGCTGGGCTTCCAGCTCACCGTGACGCTGCTCGTCTACCCGGCGCTGGCCGAGACCCGCGACGAGGACTGGGCACACGTCCACGACCGGCACTCGCGACGCATCGTCCTCCCGGTCGTGCTGCTGTACGGCGGCCTCGTCGTCGCGCTCCCGACCGCCTGGGGCTCCGCCGTCGCGGCCGAGCGCACCTGGGTGGCCGCGGGCGCCGTCTGCCTGGTGAT
>JBQGFI010000239.1:0-8153 GCA_052040065.1 Marmoricola sp. | reverse complement strand
GGCGACCGCGCCGCCGCCCAGGCGCTGGCCGCCTCGCTGGCCGAGCACGACGAGACGGCCCCGATCGGCTCCCTGTGCCGCGGTCTGGTGGCCGCCCACGGCGGCCACCGGGCCCTCGCCTGGCACCACCTCCGTGGCCTGCCCCGGCCGCTGTGGTCGCGCTACGCGCTGCGCGAGTTCGTGCGCTGCGGGCTCGACCACGAGCCGGAGCGCGCCCTGGCCGAGGTGCGCGAGCTGCTGGAGGGCCCCGCCCCGCTGGGCCCGCAGCGCTGGATGGAGCTGCTGGAGGCGGTCTACGGCCACGGCGACCTCGCGCTCGCCGCCGAGCTCTTCACCGCGCTCGACGCGGCGATCGCCGCGAGCGACCGGGTCGACGACGCGCTGCTGGTGACCCGCGACTGGGTGCACCGCTGGATCACGCGGCGTCACGACCAGCCCGCGGCGCCGCGCACCGCCGACGTCAGCCTGGCCGTCGTCGACTACGACCACCCCGGACGCCACCGGGCCTCGGCCAACATCGGTGACCACGTGCAGACGCTGGCCTCGATGGGCCACCTGGTCCGGCACGCCGACCTGCGGCTGACCGGCCCGCAGGACCTGGTGGAGCTCGCCGAGCAGCTGCGCTCCCGGGTCCCCGAGCACCGCCGGCTGCACGGCGCCGACGCCACGGTGCAGCTGCTGACCGTCAACCGCGACGCCAGCGAGTACGACGAGGTGCCCGAGGGCACCTTCGTGCTCGCCTTCGGGTGGTACATGCACGCACTCTTCGGACGACGCTACGGCCTGCCGATGCACCGCAACCTGCACCCGATCTTCGTCTCCTTCCACTGCAACAAGCGCGACCTGCTGACCCCCGAGGCGATCGCGTGGATGCGCGCCCACGGTCCCGTGGGCTGCCGCGACTGGACGACCGTCGACATCCTGCTCTCCGTCGACGTCCCCGCCTTCTTCTCCGGCTGCCTCACCACGACCGTCGACACCGTCTTCCCGGTGCTCCCCGACGCGTTCCCGCCCGCGGCGCCGATCGCCTACGTCGACTCGCCCGAGGAGGCCGAGGCGGCCGGGCCGGACGCGGTGCAGTACCGCCACAGCTCCGACGCGGTGCGCTTCCGCTCCTTCGTCGGCAACATGCAGCACGCGATCGAGCTGCTCGAGACCTACCGGCGCGACCACCGGGCGGTGGTGACCTCGCGGCTGCACTGCTACCTGCCGATGCGCTCCCTCGGCGCGCAGGTCGACTTCCGACCGGGGAACCTCTCCGACATCCGCTTCGCCGGGCTCGGCGGCATCGACGACGAGGCCTTCGCGGCCATCCGCGACGGGATGAACGACCGGCTCGCGCAGGTGTACGGCTGGATCCTGGCCGGTGAGCCCGCCGAGACCGTCTACGCCCGCTGGCGCGAGCTCTGCGCCCCCGACGTGGCGGCGGCCCGCGCTCGGCGGGAGGCGCCGCCCGCGGCCCTGCCGGAGGTCGACCTCTCCTCCGAGGTGGCGCTCGCACGGGCGCGCACGTCGCACCACCCCGGCAGCGGCCCGGGCGACGGCGGCGCGGTGCGTCACGTGGCGCTGCGCGTCGACCGCTCCCGGGCCCGCGTCGTGCAGGTGGCGCTCGCCGCGCTCACCGCCCGGACGTCGGTCCCCCTGCACGTCTGGCTGCTCGACACCACCGGCAGCCACGCGCTCGAGTCGCTCACGCCCCACGCGCACGGCCACGCGGTGAGCCTGGTGCCGGTGCGCGGGCTCGGTGCCGGGCTGCGTGCCGGCGACCTCGAGGCACGCGAGCGGGCCCAGGAGCAGCTGGAGCTGCTCGTGCTGCCCGAGCTGCTGCCCGACGCCGACCGGGTCGCGGTGCTGCCGCTCGACGCGGTGGTGCTCGACGACCCGGCCGCGCTGGTCGACCTCGACCTCGGCGACGCCGTCCTCGCGGCGAGCGCCGTGCCGGAGGGACGGGCGGCCAGCGGCTTCGGCGTCGTGCACGCGGCCGGCGACCGGCTGGGGGAGCGCACCACGACCGCGGTGGAGCTGCGCCGGGTGGCGCACGCCTGGCACCGCTTCGACTTCGCCGCCTTCGACCTCGACGTGGTCGTGCTCGACCTCGCCGGGTGGCGGGCGCGGCGGACCGGACCGCAGGCGCTCGGTCTGCTGGCGGCCTACGACCTCTCGCCCCGGGAGGCGCTGCACGTGCTGCTCGGCCCCGAGCCCGTCGCGGTCCCGGCGCGGTGGCACGTGGTGCCCGGCCGCACCCACCACGACGACCCCGCGCTGCTGCACTGGCGCGACGAGGGCAAGCCGTGGCTCGCCGACCACGCACCCGGGCAGGCCGCGTGGCACCGGGTGGCCGCGGGGCTCAGGGGCGCGTAGGCACCCGTCGCGTGAGCACCCACGCGTCACCGTCGTCGTAGCTCGTCTCCAGCCCGGCCGGGGCGCCGGTCTCGCGGCGCAGGTCGGTCGACCACGCCACGTTGCGCCACGAGACGAAGAGGCGCAGCCGCACCCGCTCGACGTCGTCGTCCTCCGCAGGGGGCGCGGCGTCGTCCGGGGGGTCGAGCACCTCCTGGTCGGGCTCGGGGTCCTGCGTGCCGAGCAGGTCCGCCAGGGTGGTGTCGGCGGCCAGCCGCACGCCGCCGTCCGCCCCCGGTCGCGACCGCACCCGCACCGGCACCGTCAGACGACGACCCGACGCCGCGTGCACGGCGGCCAGCTCGACCTGCAGGTCTTGCGGCGACGGGACGCCGTCGGGCTCGCCCTCGAGGTGGAGCTCGCCGCGGAAGCGCAGTCGCTCCTGGGGCCGCCGGCGCGAGGACCAGACCGACCGCCGGCCACGGCCGACGCGCAGGCGGTGCACGTCGAGCCGGGCCTGCTGCAGCGCGACGCGTCGGGGCCGCGAGGCGACCACGGCATCGACGACGGCGGCCCAGTCGGCGAGGAAGCGCTCCTGGTCGTGCCGGCGGGCCTTCTCCAGGGCGGCGGCGCTCATCCGTCGCACGAGCGCGGGCTGCTGCAGCAGCCCGACCACGCGCTCGGCCATCGCCTCGACGTCGCCCGCCGCGACGAGGTAGCCGTCGACCCCGTCGGTGATCTGCTCGCGGGGGCCGTACTTGATGTCGTAGCTGACCACCGGGCAGCCGTGGCTCATGCTCTCGAGCGTGGCCAGGGGGTAGCCCTCGAAGCGGCTGGTCATCAAGAACGCCGAGGAGCGCCACAGGTGCTCGCGGGCCCGGGGGTCGTGGCCGTGCAGGGTCACGCTGCCGGCGAGGTCGAGGCGGCGCGCCAGCCGCTCGAGGCTCTCGTGCTGGTAGCCGCTCCCGTAGACGTCGAGGCGGGCGTCGGGCACCTGCTGGGTCACCAGCGCCATCGCCCGGATGGCCTCGCCGAGGTGCTTCTGCGCGGTCAGCCGCGCCACCACTGTGACCTGCCGCGGGTCCCGCTCGACGTCGAGCGGCTGGTCCGGGAGCTCGACGGGGTTGGGGACGACGTAGGTGTTGCTCGCCCGGCCGCGCGCCATCTCGATGTCCTCGCGCTGCCTGTGGGTGAGCGTGACCAGGGCGTCGAGGTCGTCGGCGTGCTCCATCAGCCGCTGGAAGGACTCGTTGAGCGGACGGTCCCAGCGACGGTCGCCGGTCACGTGGATGTTGTGGAGCAGGTAGAGCACGTGCACGTGGCGCGGCCGGAAGGGCACGACGTGCGGGACCATGTGGCGCGAGTCGAGCAGCACGAAGGTGCGCTCGCCCTCGGAGAGCTCCTGCACCCACCGGCGCCACCACTGGCCGCGGTCGCGGTAGCCGCCCACGACCGCGCCGTCGCGGGAGACCCGGAGCAGGCCACGCCCGAAGGTCCGGGGGTCGCGCCAGTCGAACTCGGCGACGCGCAGGTACGTCGAGCCGTCGGCGCGCAGGTAGTCCCAGCGCGAGCTGCCGTCCTCCAGCTCGTACTGGCGCCGCCACGGACCGCCGTCGCGGAAGGTCTCCTCCGCGACGGTGAAGCGGTGCAGGTCGGGCAGCTCGCGCGGCGGCTGGCCCTGCGGCCAGTCGCGCTCGCGGTAGTGCTCGAAGATGTTGAGCAGCGGGATGTCCGGGGTGAGCATGCCGCGCTCGAGCAGGACCTCGCGGCGGTGCGCCAGGTCGGCGTGCGGCGTCACGGTGAGCACCCGGGCGTCGGCCCCGGCCGCGGCGAAGAGGCGGTTGCGCATCAGCGTCGCGCGGGTCTGGCCGCCGGCGTCGGGGTCGATGCCGGGCGCGAGCGAGAAGTAGCGGCCGGAGGCGAGCGGGCTCTGCGACACAGGGGTCCTCCGGGTGCGCGGATGGGCTGGCCAGATCCTAGGCCCGCGGCGCACCCTCAGGACACGGCGCGCTCGAGGAAGTCGCCGTCGCGCTCGAGGTCCACGGTGAAGGCCGAGTTGAAGGCGGCGCTGGACCACTCGCGGGGACGACGGGGGATGTCGGCGGGGCAGTAGACGGTGTGGACCTCGTGGCCGAGCGCGCTGGCGATGAGGAACTCGTTCTGCGCGGTGTAGGACTCCGAGCTGATCAGCACCACGCGGATCGGCTGCGTGGTGAAGATCAGGTTGAACAGCGCGCTGCCGGCGTAGCCCGCGACGATCTCGGCGCCGCGGAAGAGCGCGGCCTGCTCGGCCATCGAGTAGTCCTCGGTGAAGACCACGGTGAAGCCGCGCTCGCGGAACCACGCCTCGACCTCCGCCCCGTTGTGGCACACCCGGCGCTGGCCCTTGAAGGCGCCCGGGGAGGTGTGCACCGTGCGTCGGGAGCAGAAGAGCCGGCGCGGACGGTCGCCGTCGGGGGCCTTCGCGGCCAGGCGCTCGCTGAGCCCGGCCCACTCCCCGACGATGCGCGGGTGCACGTAGCGGGGGTTGTCGAAGAGCGGCGTGGCGCCGATCAGCCGCTCGGGCCGCACCGGCGAGTCGATGAGCTCGATGCGGTCGGCCGGGATGCCCGCGGCGGCGAAGAGCTCGAGCTCGAAGGCCGCCAGCGACGTGCGTCCGGCGTTGACGCCGACCAGGGCCTTGACGTCGGGGTCACGGCGCTGCGCCTCCTCCCAGCCCCAGAAGCGGGAGACCTGCTCGGTCATGGCGTGCCCGAAGTGACCGCGGAACTCCGAGTCGAGGTAGTAGTAGGTGCCGGGCAGTCGCTCGGTCTCCTTCACGGGGGTCGCCGGCCGGCCCCAGTCGGGGGCGAGGTCGACGACGTAGCGGTTGATCAGCCGCTGCCTGGTCAGGTGGCGGTAGGTGTCGGGCAGCAGCACCCCGCGAGCGCCCACGACCTGGCCCGGCGCGCAGAAGGGGCCGTCGTACTCGCGCAGCGTCGGGGCCGGTGCCTCGGGGTTGGGCTCGAAGCGGTCGGAGCGGTGCGACTCGTTCTCCAGGATCCGCGCCAGGCGCGGCACCGGCGCGGCGTCCTCGCGCAGCAGCACCCGGCCGCGCCGGCCCTCGCCGGCGGCGAGCCAGGCGTCGGCGCGGGCCTCGTCGAGCTTGGCCAGCGAGCGGCGGCGCTTGCGCACGGCGAGGTAGCCGGGACGGTCCTCCACCGAGGCGATGCTGTCGGCGAGGTGGGTGCGGTCGGAGCGGCTGGTGCCGCGGTGGGGGTGCGACAGCTCGCCGACCTCGTCCTGCTGCTGGATCTCCAGCAGCCGGGCGACCGTCTGCCGCAGCGTGCGGCCACGTCGGGGGCCTGGACGGTCGGCGGCCCCGGGCGAGACGAGGTAGAGGCCCTGCAGGCCCAGGGCGAAGAGGCTGGCGCCCAGCGCCTCGACGGGCTGGCCGTCGTGGTCACCGGTCTCGAGGACCACCTCGACGGCGCCGTGCACCGCGAGCCGGTCGTGCCAGTCCTCGGTCGCGGGGTCGAAGGTGGTGACGTCGAGGCTCGGCGCGGCGTCGGCCAGGGCGCGCTCGACCCGGGAGTCCCGCGCGAGCACCGCGACCCGGGTGCGCCGGCGACCCTCGGTGGCCCGGGCGAGCCGGTGCCCGAGGTCGTCGCCGCGCCGTCGTCTGCTCCGCCCGCCCGTGGCCTCGGCGAGGCGGCACCCGAGGCAGTCGCCCCGACCCACGAGGTGCCGCGCCGCGGTGCGGGCCGCCTCGACGCGGGGGCGCAGGCCGCTCATCGAGCACCTCGCCGGATCTCCGCGGGGTGTCGTGACATCGGGGCACCTCTCGGCTGGGGCGACGGAGACGACGGAGCCGCAGCAACCTACCAGCCACGTCGGTGCCTCCGGACGGCCTGGTCGCCCGCCTCGGGGCCGCGACGCCCTCGCTACAGTGTCGCCGTCGTGTCGTCTGTTGCGAAAGAGGCGCCTGCTCGTGGAGCTTCGTGCGTTCACACGGCGGCTGCCGCCCGGGGCCAAGCGGGTCGTGCGGGCCCTGCGCCGTCGGCGCCAGGCGATCGGACAGCCGCTCCTCAGCGTCGTCGTGCCGGTGCACGACGCCGAGCTGACGCTCGAGCGGTGCGTGGAGAGCCTGGTGGTCCAGTCGTGGCCCCGCAAGGAGATCCTGCTGGTCGTCCACGAGGCCGACTCCGACTCCCTCCGGCTCGCGCAGCAGGTCGCCGAGGGACGCCGCGCCGTCCGCGTCGTGCGTGGTGGCACGGGCTCGGTCGGCTCCGCGCGCAACGCGGGCGAGCGGGCGGCCAAGGGCGCCTACCTGGCGTTCTGCGACGCCGACGACTCGGTGCCCCCCGTGGCCTACGAGCGGCTGCTGCAGAGCCTGGAGGCCTCGGGCTCCGACGTCGTGGTCGGCGGCCTGACCGTCGAGGAGCGTGGTCGCCTGTTGCGGCCCTCGTGGCTCTCCTCCACCAACCCCGGCGTACGCCGCGGAGCGACCGGGGCCGAGGTGCCCGACGTGCTGGCCCACCCCTACCTCGGGGCCCGGCTCTTCCGCCGGTCGTCGTGGCGCCACGCCGGTCTGCGCTTCGCGGAGAGCACGGCCTTCCCCGACCACGTGCTGCTCGCGCAGGTGGCGCTCGCACCGTGGCGCGTCGACGTGCTGCCCTCGACGGTCTACCACGCCCGCCAGCGGCACGACCGCGGCTCGATGACGCAGCGCTCGCTGCGCGACACCGACCTGGCGATGGACCGTCTCGACCGGCTGCGCGACGCCGTGGCCCTGCTCGACGGCCGGCCCGACGCGCGGCGGGCGCTGCTGCGCGGGGCGCTGATCACGGTCGTGGCCGACCTGGTCCGCTACGCGCTGGTCTACGGCCCGCCGTCGTGGGACCGCGTCAGCCCCGCGGTCTCGGCGCTCCTCGCGGACGCCGACGACGACACCTGGGCCGACGTGCCGGTGGTGGAGCGGATGCTCGCCTGGCTCTGCGCGCACGAGGACATGGAGACCACCGGGGCCTTCCAGGCCTACGCCCACGCCAACCGCACCGGGCTGCACTACGAGCTGGTCGACGGCGTCCCCGTGGTGCGGCCCGACGAGCTGGCCGTGCTGGGTCCGCACCCGGAGCACCTGCTGGAGATCTCCCGGCACGAGCTGCGCTACCGCACCCGGCTGGAGGCGCTGCGCTGGGAGAGCGACAGCCGGCTGCTGATCCAGGGCACCGCCTTCACCGAGTACCTCACCGCGGCCGACCCGGGCGCGGTCACCCGCGTCGTCCTCGAGGACGAGGTGACCGGTGAGCGGTGGCCGCTGCCCACCGCGCCGCACACCGACGAGACGGCCAACCTGTGGGCCGGCCGCGCCCACGAGGACCTGGCGTCGGCGGGCTTCGTCGCGACCGTCGACCTGGGGGCGCTGCCGCCGCGCCACGGCCCCGAGCGCGTCTACCGGGTGCTCGTCGAGCACGAGACGGCCGGCAGCTCGTGGGTGGCGGGGCTGCAGAGCCGCTTGCTCGACGGGTCGGCCGGGCAGCTGCACACCGGCGGGGTCGACGGCGCGGTGCTGCGCTTCACCTGGGAGGCCCACGAGGGCCTGCAGGTGCGGCACTCGGGCGGTCGCCTCGACCGGCGCCGCCGCGAGATCGACCCCAACGCGCTGGCCACGGTGCTGGACCTGGAGGTCCTCGACGACGCGGTGGTGCTTACGCTCGACGCCTCGGCCCCCGTCGAGCTGGCGCTCCGCTCCCCCCGGGCGCACCTCGACTGGGTGCCGGCCGAGCGCGACCAGGACGGCGTCGTCCGCGTCCGGCTGCCGCTGCGCAGCG
>JBQGFI010000238.1:0-1619 GCA_052040065.1 Marmoricola sp. | reverse complement strand
CGTAGCCGAAGTTGAGCGCAGGCTGGCAGGGGTAGAAGTTCAGCTGGTAGTAGCCGCCCCGGCGACCCGGCACGGGGCACCAGATGCCGGCCGGGGTCCCGACCCGCTCGTTCCAGATGTAGCGCCCGTCGGCCGGGTCGTCGACCCACTCGCGGAACCACGCGTGCTGGTCGCTCGTGTGCCCGGCGACGAGGTCGAGCAGGACGCGGATCCCCCGGCTGCGGGCGGCGTCGACGAACGCGGCGAGGTCCTCGTTCGTGCCGTAGCGCGGGGCGACGGAGAGGTAGTCGGCGACGTCGTAGCCGGCGTCCGCGAACGGCGAGGCGAAGAGCGGGCTGAACCACACCGCGTCGACGCCCAGCCACGCGAGGTGGTCGAGCTTCTCCGTGGCCCCGGCGAGGTCACCGATGCCGTCGCCGTTGCCGTCCGCGAAGGTCTGCGGGTAGATCTGGTAGAGGACCGAGTTCGCCAGCCAGGCCGGCTGGGGGCGGGTGCTGGCCATCCGGCCACCATAGCCAGCCGCTGGTGGTCGTGGGCTGCTCGGTCGTCCACAGGTCGCTCGTCGCCCGCTCGTGGTCCACAGGCGGGTCCTCGGGCCTGGCCGACCGTCAGTGCCGGGTGGGATCATGGTGGCATGTCAACGGGGACAACCGAACTCGCGCAGCGCCGCTTTGCGATGGAGGCTGCTGGCGATGCGTTGACGGGTATCTCGGAGGTGCTGTTCGGGGCGGTGGGTGCGGAGCTGGGTGAGCTGTTGGGAGTGGCCGACCGGCTCGCGGCGCTGGCCTCGGCGGCGCGGGTGGCGGTCGCGGTGGAGGCGGTTCGTCGGGGTGAGGTCGCGGGGGCCGGGGTGCAGGAGTGGGTGCGCGGGCTCGCACCGTCGCTGCGCCAGGGCGGGGCGGTCGCGGTGGCGCGGATCGCGGTGGACGTCGCCGCGGCCGGGTCGGGCCCGGACCGTCCCCCGGCAGAGGGCTCACCGCTGGGGATCGTCTGGGACGCGGTCCGCGACGGGCGCCTGGAAGCCGGCACCGGGTGCGCGGTCCTGCGCGAGAGCGTTCGGGTGCAGCCGCTGCTGCGCGACGAGGCGCTCCCGACGGTGGCCACCGCGCTCGTCGACCTCGCGCAGCAGCACGGGACGGCGCTGATGCGCGGGCTCCGGCCACGGCTGATCTCGCAGTACGGCCACCACGGCGCCTTCGACGACCTGCAGGCCCGCCTCGCGCCCTCGGCCCGGCTGTCGATGCCGCACGTGGAGTCCGGCGACCTCACCGAGTACCAGCTGTGGATGACCCCGGAGCAGGCGGCCGCCCTCGAAGCCGCGATCGGGCCGCGGTCCGCGCCCCGCCCGAACGAGCAGACCGGTCAGCGAGACCTGCGCCCGGCCGGGCAACGCCGCGTCGAGGCCCTGACCGAGGTCTGCACGATCGCGAGTGGCGTCGAGGCCGAGGCGCGGGCCGGGTCCCCCGCGACGCTGCACGTCGCGATGAGCCTGGCCGACCGGCAGGCCGAGACCGGCGCCGGCGAGGTCCTCGGCTCGGTCGCCACCGGAACCCTCCTCGGCCCGGACACCCTGCGCCGCCTGACCTGCGACGCCGCCCTCGTCGCGCACGTCCTGGGCA
>JBQGFI010000237.1:0-4419 GCA_052040065.1 Marmoricola sp. | reverse complement strand
GTGGGCAGCTTCCAGTACGCCCGCGCGCTCGAGGCCACCGGCCAGGCCGAGGGGCTGCTGGCGCGGCTCACCCACCACGCCCTGGAGCGTCACCACCCCGCGGCCGCCACGGCCGACCTGCCCGCGCTCGCGCTCTTCGAGGCCGTGCGCGACGCGCAGGCCGACCTCGTCGCCTCGTGGATGCACCTCGGCTTCGTGCACGGGGTGATGAACACCGACAACGTCACGATCTCCGGCGAGACCATCGACTACGGACCCTGCGCCTTCCTCGACGCCCACGACCCGGCCGCCGTCTTCAGCTCCATCGACACCGGGGGGCGCTACGCCTACGGCAACCAGCCCGCGGTGATGGGCTGGGACCTCGCCCGCTTCGCCGAGGCACTGCTGCCGCTCCTGGCCGACGACCCCGACGAGGCCGTCGGCGTGGCCACCGCGTCGCTGGAGGGCTTCGCCGAGCGCTACGCCGCGGCGTACACCGCGCGGCTGCGGCCCAAGCTCGGGCTGCGCCCGGTCGACGAGGGCGGGCCGGCCGACGACGTCGTCGTGCCCCTCGCCGAGGGGGTGCTCGCGCTGCAGCGCGAGGCGCACGTCGACCACACCGGCTTCTGGCGCGACCTCGCCGCGGAGGCCGACGGGCACGGCACGCCGGCGCGCGACCGGGTGCTCGACCTCGCGGCGTACGACGCGTGGTCGGCACGGTGGCGGGCGCTGCAGCCCGACCCGACGCTGATGCGCACCGCCAACCCGGTCTACGTGCCGCGCAACCACCTGGTCGAGGAGGCGCTGGAGGCGGCGACGGCCGGCGACCTCGACCCGCTCGAGCGGCTCCACCAGGTGCTGCGACACCCCTTCGAGGAGCAGCCGGGGGCCGACCGGTACGCCGGGCCCGCGCCCGACTCCTTCGGCGACTACACCACGTTCTGCGGCACCTGACGCCCGTGGTGCCGCACACTGGGGGAGTGCTCCGCCGCCACCTGACCCGTCTCCGGCACCTGTGGCTGGTCGTGCTCGCCGCCATGCTGGGGGTCTTCCTGCTGGCGTGCATCGCGGTGATGCTGCGCTCCTTCACGGTCTTCGTGGGGTGAGCCGGGAGCGACCGCGGGCCGCCGTAGGGTGGCCGTCATGACGAGGTCGCTCCTGCTGGCCGGCCAGCCGTTGCCCGTGGTCTCGCGGCTGCGGGTCTACACCTGCGGCATCACCCCCTACGACGTCACGCACCTCGGCCACGCCGCGGTCTTCGTGTGGACCGACCTGCTGCGCTCGGTGGCCAGGCTCCTCGAGGTGCGCCCGGTGATGACCCGCAACGTCACCGACGTCGACGACGTGCTCACCGCTGCCGCGGCTGCGCGTGGGCGCTACGCCGACGAGTTCGCCCTCACCCAGGAGTTCTCCTTCGACCAGGACATGGCGGCGCTGGGGGTCTCGCTGCCCGACGCGGCACCCCGGGCACGGGCGCACGTCGACGCCGTGGTGCAGCTGGCCGGGGCGCTGCTCGAGCGCGGGGCGGCGTACGAGCGCGAGGGCCACGTGCTCTTCCGGGGCGCGGGCGTCCCCGGGCGCGATGCGCCGGACGCCCTGGGCCGCTCCACCGAGTTCGGCGACCAGGACGTCGACGTCGAGCGCGAGGACCCCTTCGACGTCCCCGTGTGGCGCCCGTCGACCGGCGGGCAGCCCGCGTGGCCGAGCCCGTGGGGTCCCGGTCGGCCGGGCTGGCACGCGGAGTGCGCGGCGATGGCGCTCACGGCGTACGGCGCGAGCGTCGACGTGCTCGTCGGCGGCACCGACCTGGCCTTCCCCCACCACGCCTACCAGGGCGCGATGGTGGAGGCGGTGACCGGGGTGCGGCCCTTCGCCCGGCGCCCCCTGCACGTCGGCACGGTCGGGCTCGACGGCCGCAAGATGGCCAAGTCGACCGGCAACCTGGTGCTGGTGCGCGACCTGCTCGAGCGACACTCGCCGGCCGCGGTGCGGCTGCTGCTGCTCGACCGGGCGTGGGGCGAGGCGTGGGACTTCGAGGAGACCGACCTGCTCGCCGCCGAGCGCCTGCTCGGTGAGCTGTACGCCGCCGCGGGCCGCGCGGCCGGCGGCGCCGGCGACGGCGTGGCCCAGGTGACCGACGCGCTGCTCGACGACCTCGACGTGCCACGGGCGATCGCGTCCGCGCTGGCGAGCGGCGGCGCCGGGGCGCGGCTGCTCGTGCGCGCGCTCGGCCTGGGCGACCCCTCCTGAGCGGGTCGCCCGGGCGTGGCCCGGGCGACCGGTGGCGCTACTCCGCGCCGGGCACGATCCGCATGGCACGCACGGCACCACCGTCGAGGGCGGCCAGCGCCTCCTGGTAGGCGGGCGCGTCGTGCGCGGCGATGGCGGCCTCGACCGAGGGGAACTCCACGACCACGGTGCGCTCCTCCAGGCCCGCCTCGTAGGTGCGTGCCGGCAGGCCACGGGCGATGAAGGTGCCGCCCGCCTCGCGCAGCGCCGGCCCGGCGAGCTCGGCGTACGCCGCGACCTTCGCCTCGTCGGTGATCACGCGGTAGCAGCTGATCCAGTAGGCAGTCATGGCGCCATCCTGCCCCCAGACCTGACCGTGGACCTGCCCGGGTGCGGGACCGACCTGGCAAGGTGGGCACGTGCGCATCGGATACAAGGCCTCAGCAGAGCAGTTCGGTCCGCGCGAGCTCGTCGAGCTCGCGGTGAGGGCCGAGCAGACGGGACTCGACAGCGTCTTCGTCTCCGACCACTACCAGCCCTGGCGGCACGTGGGTGGTCACGCGCCCTTCGCCCTCTCGCTGCTGGCGGCGATGGGCGAGCGCACCGAGCGCGTCGTCATGGGCACCTCGGTGCTGACGCCGACCTTCCGCTACAACCCTGCGGTGCTGGCGCAGGCCTTCGGCACCCTCGGCTCGCTGCACCCGGGTCGCGTGGTCCTCGGGGTAGGCACCGGTGAGGCGCTCAACGAGGTCGCGGTCTCGCGGTTGGAGTGGCCGGAGTTCAAGGAGCGCTTCGCCCGCCTGCGGGAGTCGGTGCGGCTGATGCGGGCGCTGTGGGCGGGCGAGCGGGTCAGCTTCGAGGGCGACTACTACGCCACCGACGAGGCCACGGTCTACGACAAGCCCGAGGGCGGCGTGCCCGTCTACGTGGCGGCGGGCGGCCCCGTGGTCGCGAAGTACGCCGGGCGCGCCGGCGACGGCTTCATCTGCACCAGCGGCAAGGGCATGGAGCTCTACACCGACAAGCTGCTGCCCGCGGTGCTCGAAGGGGCCGAGGCGGGCGGGCGCGACGCCGCCGGGATCGACCGGATGATCGAGATCAAGATCTCCTACGACCGCGACCACGACCGGGCCCTGGAGAACTGCCGCTTCTGGGCACCGCTGTCGCTCACCCCCGAGCAGAAGCACGGCATCGACGACCCCCAGGAGATGGCCGAGGCCGCCGACGCGCTGCCGATCGAGCAGGTCGCCAAGCGGTGGATCGTCTCCAGCGACCCGGAGGAGGTCGTCGAGGCGGTCCGTCCCTACGTGGAGGCCGGCTTCGACCACCTGGTGCTGCACGCGCCGGGCGACGACCAGGGGCGCTTCCTCGACCAGCTCGGCAGCGACGTGCTGCCGCGGCTGCGCGCGCTCGCCTGACCTCCGGTTGGGTCCCGGTCACCGGGGTACTGGCGGCCAGACGTCACCTACCGTGAGGACCCGCTCTTGTCGCCCGCACCCGTGGCCCTGCTCGGCACCGGCACGATGGGCGCCGCGATGGCCCGTCGCCTCGCCGCCGCCGGCATCCCGCTGACGGTCTGGAACCGCACCCGCGCGCGGGCCGAGGCGCTCGCCGACGTCGCCACCGTGGCCGACTCGGTGCCCGAGGCGGTCGCCGCCGCCGACGTGGTGCTGACCGTGCTCCACGACGGCGACAGCGTGCTGGCGACGATGGAGCAGGCCGGCGGTCACCTGCGGGACGGGGCGGTGTGGGTGCAGCACAGCACCGTCGGCGTCGAGGGGTCCGACTGGATCACCGACTGCGCCGCCGAGCTGGGGGTGGCCCTGGTCGACGCCCCGGTGCTCGGCACCCGGCAGCCGGCCGTCGCCGGCGAGCTGGTGGTGCTCGCCTCCGGCGACCCCGCGCTGCGTCCCCGGGTGCAGCCCGGGCTCGACGCCGTCGGCCGTCGCACGCTGTGGGTCGGCGACACCCCCGGCGCCGGCAGCCGGCTCAAGCTCGCGGTCAACGCGTGGCTGGCCACCGTCGTCGAGGGCACGGCCGACTCGCTGCTGCTGGCGCGCGAGCTCGGGCTGCGCCCCGAGCTCTTCCTGGAGGCGGTCGGGGGCGGTGGCCGGGCCGCGCCGGTCGGGCCGACCCAGGGCCGGGCGCTGGTCGCCGGCGCCCCGGCGCCGGGGGTTAGGGTCGCCGGGGGGGGCAACGGCGTCGACCTCG
>JBQGFI010000236.1:0-3633 GCA_052040065.1 Marmoricola sp. | reverse complement strand
GCGGTGAATGCCTCGGCGGCGCGACGGGCGCGCACGACGCCGTAGACGCCGGCGCCCGCTCCCGCGACGAACCAGAGCGCCCTACTCATGGCGCCTGCTCATGCCACGTCCCTCCGCTGCCGAGCCTGCCACTCGCGGTAGGCCTCGCGCTGCTCGACGCGGCGCTGCTTGCGGGCGCGCTTGACCTCGCGCCGCATCTCGAAGCGGATCCGGTTGCGCGACTCGGCGGACAGCGCGCGGCGTACGCCGTGGCCCATGGAGCCGAGCCGGATCTCGCTCTCGCGCAGCACCAGGTCGGCGAAGACGGCCCGCTCGAGGGTGACCGGCTCGCCGAGGTGGGTGATGGTGTACTCCCGCTGCTCGGCCCGCACCGGCGGCTCGGGACGCTGGTGCTCGGCCTCGAGCCGGTCGAGGCGCTCGCGCAGCTGCGCCGACTCCGCGCGCGCGGCGGCGAGGTCGGCCCGGGTCCGGGCACGCAGCCTGACGAGGGCCACGACCAGCAGCAGCGCCCCGAGCGCGAGCGCCCCGAGGGCCAGCCACTGCCACGTCATGGTGCCCGACCCTATCGGTGCGGGCGTCACCTCCGGACGCGGACCACCTCGCGGCCCGAGACCTCGCCCAGGTCCGTCGAGGCCCCGGCGAAGCGCGCGGAGTACTCCTGCCACCGCTGCTGCGACCTGCTGAGCGAGTAGCGACCGCGCTCGCCCGTGCTCATGACGCCGACGGCGCGCCACGGACCGCTCCGGGGCCGCGCGTAGAGGATGACCTCCGCGCCGGCGACGGGATCACCCGAGGTGGCGCGGACGAGGCGTCCGCGGAGGCGGATCCGGTCCCTGTCGTCGACCCGCGCCGGGGCGCGGAGCGTGAGGTCGGTCGCGCGCAGGACGAGCGTGCGCGGGTCGCCGGTCAGGCCGGCGTGGTCGACGGGGTAGACGGAGAAGGCCTGGTCCCGACCGGCCTCGAAGCCGGTCACCAGCGCCGACTCGTCGTCGCCCTCGTAGGCCACCTCCCTCGGGTCGAAGTCGACGGGCGGCACCGAACCGGGCCGGTGGACCACGACCGTGTGCGAGAAGTCCTGCACGGTCGGGTCGGTCCACCGCAGCACCGCCGCGTCGATCAGGCTGCTGGCGCGCAGGTCGTTGACGGGCCCGGGCGGGTCGTCGGCGGGCGGGGTGCCCTCGCCGCGGCCGACCTGCCACTGGATGCGGCCGCGGAGCGCGCCCTCGGCTCCCGGGCACCACTGCTCGAAGCTGACCTGGAGCTCCTGGATGCGACCGTCCTCGTAGACGGCGTGGTCGATCGTGAAGCTGCCGGTCTGGCCCTGGCAGGAGACTCCGTTGCCGCGGACCCCGATGCCGGCGCGTGGGTCACTGTCCCCGGCGTCGTAGGAGGTCGCGTCCTCATAGGTCGTGCCCTCGACGAGGACCTCCCCCTCGGCGGCCCGGAAGTTCGCGTACCACCAGTCGCTGCCGCTCTCCAGGCGTGCCCCGAGCTGGGTCGGGACCCCGTCGACGTGGATGAAGGCGTTGGTGGCGTCGTAGTCGTAGTCGCGCGCCCGCCCGACCGGGTCGCCCGGGCTGCTGTGCATCCGCCACGTGCTCGTGCCCGGCTCGCCCTCGCCGGCCAGGGTGACCTCCTGCACGGTGCCACCGTCGGCCGAGAGCCGCAGCGTCCCGTCGTACGCCGCCACGCCGTCGGGCGAGAAGCCGGCGTGCACCGTGCAGTCCTCCCCGGGCGCGAGGGTGGCGCAGTCGCTGTCCTCGACCGTGAAGGCGTCGCCCTCGACCTCGGCCGTGAGGCCCGTGAGGGCGGTCGTGCCGGTGTTCAGGAAGGTGACCGGCACCGCGCGGCCGCGGGTGTCGGGAGTCTGGTCCGGCCAGCTCACCCGCTGCGGGACTGCCTGGAGGGCGTCGGCGTCGGGCACCTGGTGGCGCACCTCGCCGAACAGGCTCCCCGCCCAGCCGGGGCAGCGGAACTCGTAGACGATCCAGAACCGGCTCAGGTCGGGCGCGATGTCGAGCACCTCGAAATCACCGACCCCGTCGCAGCCCCGCCCGGCGCCGCTGACGTGGATCCCGGCCCTGCCGGGGCGCTGCTCGTAGGCGTCGTCAGCACCTTCGTAGGTCCCGGTGGTGAGCTGCTCGCCCTCGGGCGCAGCGAAGACCAGGGAGAAGAAGTCGCCACTCGTGCCCCCGTCGACCCCGACCTCCACCCGACCGTCGACGCTGCCGGCGACGTTGATCTCGCCGGCGCCCGTGCGCCACAGCCGGCTCTCGCCCTGGCCGATGCGGTCCCCCGGCTCGCTGACCACCGTGACCGAGCTCGGCGGCACCGGCTCGGCCGAGGACGCGACCGGTGCCGCTGCGAGGGCGCCGGTGCCCATCAGCGCGGCAAGGATGAGACGGACAGGTGCAGACACGGACTCCCCCGGTTTCCGCCGACGCCGTCGTCGGCGGAGCCACACTCCCACGGCCGTGCGCGCGGCGGACCCGAATCGCCGGTCTCCACCCCTAGGGTCGCGCCGTGGGACGTATCGAGGTCTGGCCCCGATGGGCATTGGCGACCCTGGTCGCGGCGCTGGTCGTCGCCGCGGGTGGGCTCGGCTGGTGGCTCCGGCACCCGGGCGAGCTGGGGTGGGGCGGCTACGGGTTCGGCACCGCGCGCGCTCCCGGGGAGGCCCTGTGGGCCTCGGTCTCCGACCCGGCCCTGAGCGACGGCGACCGGAGGGTCATCACCATCGACGAGATCGAGCCGGTCGCCCTCGAGGGGCAGCGGGCCCGCGTGGACTACTTCGTGTGCCGTCTCGACCCCGACGAGCTCGGTCCCCGCACGTCGTTCGGCACCGGGTCGGGTGACGACGTCCGCCAGGCGTGCCGGGAGCTCCGACCTGCCCGGGGCGCGACGATCGACCTGGTGTCGGACCCGCGCCAGCAGGTGCTCGTCCGCGTCACGCCGGCCCGGCCGGGCGTCGTACGGATCTCCGCCCACCGGGTCGAGTTCCGCGAGGGCTGGCAGAGCGGGGTGAGCCGGGTCGGTCCCGAGCTGCGGGTCCGCACCCGTCGCTAGTCCGGCACCTCGCGCACCACGCGGGCGGGGTTGCCGACGGCGACCACGTTCGCCGGCAGGTCCCGGGTGACCACCGCCCCGGCACCCACCACGGTGTTGTCGCCGATGGTGACGCCCGGGCCGACGATCGCACCGCCCCCGAGCCAGACGTTGTCGCCGATCGTGATCGGGCGCGCCGCCTCCCACTTGTCCCGGCGCGGGCCCGCCTCGACCGGGTGGGTCGGGGTCAGCAGCTGGACGTGAGGGCCGATCTGGACGTCCTCGCCGATCGTGATCGCTGCGACGTCGAGCGCAGTGAGCCCGTAGTTCGCGAACGTACGGGCGCCGACCCGGATGTTGGCGCCGTAGTCGACGTAGAGCGGCGGCTGCAGCACGACGTCCTCGCCGACCTCACCGAGCAGCTCCTCGAGGATCGCCCGGCGCAAGGGTGCCTGCCGCGGCGTCGTGCGGTTGTAGCTGTCGGCGAGGTCGCGCGCCCGGTGGCTGCGCTCCTCCAGCTCGGGGTCGTCGGCGATGTAGGGGTCGCCGGCCTCCATCCGCTCGCGCATGGTCCGGCCGTCGTCGGCG
>JBQGFI010000235.1:0-7203 GCA_052040065.1 Marmoricola sp. | reverse complement strand
GCAGGTGGTCGTGCGGGGGCCGGGCGCGGCACAGGTCGGCCATGCGCGGGGCGGCCAGGGCGCGCTCCAGGACGCGGTCGGCCACCTGCACGGGCAGCGCCGCCGGCTGGTCGCGGAGCTGGGCGGTGGCGGCGTCGAGGGCGTCGCGGGCGGCCGCCGAGGCCGTGGGGGTCTCGTGCTCGTCGGGAGGTGTCATCGCCACTGCTCCATCCTGATCGCGAGGGTGCCGCGGGCCCGGTGCAGCTGGCCCCGCACGACGGTCTCGGACGTGTCGAGTACTCGAGCGATCTCAGCGTAGGAGAAGCCCTCGATCTCCCGGAGGAGCCAGGTGGCCCGCTGACGCCACGGTAGTTCGGACAGCGCGAGGAGCAACGTCTGCCACAGCTCTTCGGCCACCACGACGCTGTGCGGGTCGCCGTGACGGGTCGTGAGGCTGTCGCGCACGGCGAGCGGCTCCAGGATCTCGTTGTCGACCGCCATCGGCCGCCGGCGGCGTCGCAGGTCGAGCGCCTGGCGCGAGACGATGCTGAAGAGCCAGGTGGTGAAGCCCGAGCGTCCCTCGAAGTCCGGGAGCTTGCGCCACACCTTGACCCACGCCTCCTGCACCGTCTCCTCGGCGAGCGCGGAGTCGGAGTCGAGCATCCGCAGCGCGAAGCGGTGCGTCGCGTCGACGTGCCGGCGGAAGAGCGTCTCGAAGGCGGCGCGGTCGCCGAGCCCGGCGCGGCGCGCCAGGGCGTGGTCGGACGCGCTGTCGGTGGGTTCCTCGTCAGCCACGGCACCTCCTGCTCGGCCTCCACCAGCGCGTGTACCCCCTGGGCGCGCCACCGTTCGGAAGAGGCCTGCTGTGATCCGGCTCACATCGGCGTGAGGATCCGGCGACTCGCCTCGTCTCACCTACGTACGGACAGTCAACGACGACGAGAGGAGCGCCTCCATGACCGAGAAGAGCGCTGAGAAGAACACCACCAACGAGCTCGTGAGCAAGGACGGCCGGACGACGATCGCGGACACCGTGGTCTCCAAGATCGCCGGCATCGCCGCCCGTGAGGTCACCGGCGTGCACGCCCTCGGTGGCGGCGCCGCCCGCGCCGTCGGCGCGATCCGCGAGCGGATCCCCGGCAGCAGCACCAACCACTCCCAGGGTGTCTCGGTCGAGGTCGGCGAGCGCCAGGCCGCGGTCGACATCCAGCTGGTCGCCGAGTACGGCGTCGCCCTGGCCGACCTGGCCTCCGGCATCCGCCGCAACGTGATCGCCAGCATCGAGCGCATGACCGGGCTCGAGGTGACCGAGGTCAACGTCGCCATCCAGGACGTCTACCTCGAGGACGGCGACGACGCCGACGACACCGACAGCGAGCCGCGGGTCCAGTGACCTCGCCCCAGGCGCACGACGAGGACGGCACCGAGGTCGCCGACCTGGTCGCCCAGGCGGCACTCGGCGTCGCGGGGGTGGCCGACCTCCACGGCGGCTCCCTCGGCGAGGTCGGGACCTACCTCCCGGGCCGTCGCGTGACCGGGGTACGGGTCGGCGACGGGGGCACCTCGGTGCACCTCGTCGTCGCCTTCGGGGCCGACCTCCACCAGGTCGCCGACCAGGTGAGGCGTGCGGTCGCCGCCGTGGCGCCCGCGCCCGTCGAGGTCGTCGTCGAGGACGTCGCCGCGCCGTGAGGTCGCGATGAGCGAGCGTGACGACGCCTGGCGGCGCGCCCGACGGGCCGCCGCCAAGCGTCACCACCCCGACAGGGGCGGCGACGCGGAGGCGCTGCACGAGGCGCTCGCCGCGGTCGACCGCGACTTCGGACGCTCGTCGCGACCCTCACGACCCCCACGTCCCGTGGTGGTCGTGCGCAGCCGTCGGCGCCGGATGGCCCGCTGGGCCGCCCGGCTCGCACGGCGCGCTGCCGCCCGTCGACCCGGCGCCACCCGCTGGATCGACCTCTAGCACCACCACCCACTCGAACGAGGAGCACCACATGACCACCTCCACCATCGGACTGATCGCCGGCCTGCTGCTGGCGATCGCCGCCGCGGCCGGCGGCTTCACCGGCTTCCTGATCGCCGTCGTCCTCGGCGGCGCCGGCTACCTGGTCGGCGGCCACTTCGACGGCGAGGTCGACCTGGGCGCCCTCGTCGGGCGTCGAGACCGTGGCTGAGTCCGCGGCGGACCTCGCGCACCAGGGCGGCCCGGGCCGCACGACCATCGCACCCCGCGTGGTCGAGCGGATCGCCGTGGCCCCCGCTGCCGAGGTCGACGCCACCACCCGTGCGAACGGCGGGCTGACCCGCCTCGTCCGTGGGCGCCTGCCCCGGGCCTCGGCCGTCGTGGCCGGGCAGACCTCGCGCATCAGCGTGGAGGTCGCGGCCACCTGGCCGACCCCGCTGGCGTCCGTCGCCGGCGAGGTGCGGGACCACGTGGCCGAGCGGGTCGGCACCCTCGCGGGGGTCGACGTGACCGCGGTCGACGTGACCGTCGCCGAGATCATCCAGTCGCGGGACCTGAGCCCGCGTGTGCAGTAGAGGAGGAGACGCAGCATGACTGATCACAGCAACGACGCCGTGGCGCCCGCGAAGCCTCCCGTCGGGGTCGGCGCGACCCCCCTGGTCGCCCAGCTCCTGGCCCTCGGCCTGGTGGCGCTCGGCGCGGTCGGGGTGCAGGACCTGCTGTCCAGCACCGGCCTGATCGCCCAGCAGCCCTGGACCGACACGGCCCTCACGCAGGTCGACGGCCTCGCCTCGGACTCCGTGTGGGTCCTGGTGGGCGGCATCGTCGCGGCCCTGCTCGGCCTGGTGGTCCTCGCGATCGCCCTGCGCCGCCGGCCGCGCAAGACCCTCGAGCTCGACGCGCAGACCGGGGTGCGACTGCGCACCCGTGACCTGCCGCGGCTCCTGCGCGGCTCGGTGGAGACGGTCGACGGCGTCACCGACGTCGACGTCAGCGCCTCGCGGCGCTCCGTGAAGGTCGTCGCCACGACCGTGGTGCGCGACGAGCGCCGGCGTGAGGTGGCCAGCGAGCTCGAGGAGCGCCTGGCGCCCACCCTCGCGGCCCTGCACAAGGCGCCGCGTCCCAAGATCAAGCTGAAGGAAGGTGCCTCGTGATCTCGCGCAAGGTGCTCGCGGTCGACCGGATCGCCTCGCTGCTGCTGGCGCTCGCCCTGATCGCCGGCGGTGCCGCCGCCGTGTGGTGGTGGAGCGGTCGCAGCGGCCTGGGCGAGAGCCTCGACACCGCCCCCGTGACCGACGTGACCGCAGCGGCCTGGTGGCCGGCGGCCGCCGCCGCCGCGGGCGTCGTCCTCGCGCTGCTCGGGCTGCGCTGGCTGGTCGCCCACGTCCGCCGCACCACCGTGAGCAGCCTGACGCTGCGCGGCTCGGGGCGCGGAGGTCGGCTCGACGTCGACACCGGTCGGGTCGCCAGCGCTGCTGCCGCGGCGTACGCCGACACCCTGGGCGTGCGGTCGGCGCGGGGCACCGTGCTCCGCGACCGCGGTCAGCTCGTGGTGCGGATCGTCGCCACGATCGACCGTGACGCCGACCTGGCCCGCCTGGCCGAGCACGCCGACCGCGTGGCGACCGACCTGGCCACCGTGCTGGAGCGGCCCGAGCTGCGCTGCAGCATCGAGCTGCGCGTCGCGCGGGTGCCCGTGTCGCTCGGTCGCTGAGGCACCACCGGACCCCCGGGTACCTGTTGCCCGGGTGCTCAACCACCACATCGATGAGAGGAGACACCATGGGAATCGCTGACAAGGCGAAGAACGCCGTCGAGGACCTCGCGGGCAAGGCCAAGGAGGCCGTCGGCGACGCCAAGGGCGACGACAAGCTCAAGGCGGAGGGCAAGGCCGACCAGACCAAGGCCTCGGCCAAGAAGACCGGCGAGAACGTCAAGGACACCTTCAAGGGCTGAGCCCCTCTCGGGCACGTCCGAGACGACGACGAGCGCCCGGAGCCGACCTGGCTCCGGGCGCTCGTGCGTGTGCGGACGGTCAGCGGCGCACGGCCACCGGGATCACGGCGAAGCCGGAGACGACCTTGCCGAGGCTGATCTCCCGGCCCCGGGTCTTGGTGCCGCGCACCGAGAAGCTGGCGGCGACGGTGTCGTTCTTCTGGTCGGCACGCAGCGCCTCGAGCACCTTCGGGATGCCCATCGGCTTGGTGCCGCCGATCATGTCGTCCTCGTACTCCTCGGAGAACTCCTCGGAGCTGTCGTAGAAGTACCAGTCCTCGTCGCTGTCGAAGCCGCCGCTCAGGGTGAGCGCACCGACCCGGCCGACGGACTTGCGGTTGGCGATCACCGGCACGGTCACGTAGCGGGTGTCGGCGTCGCGGGAGTAGAGCTCGACCCGGATCGGGGTGCTGCGGTGGGCCTTGATCACGGCGGGGGACCTGCCGGTGATGCGCTTCCACGTGCCTCCGTGGCGCCAGTAGGTGCGCCCGATCCGCCAGCGCGTGGCGTCGTCGACGAGCGTGGTGCTGGTCTGCACGCCGGTGATCGTGACCGCCTCGGCCTCGTTGCCCAGCAGCGTGTAGAGCTGCATCGCGAGGTCGCCGACCGGGGCGGAGGCCACGTCGTAGCTGCTGGCGTAGACGTCGCGGTGCTGCAGCGAGAAGGGGGCGCCGTTGCGGCGCTTGCCGGTGATGGTCCACGACGCCGTCGCGGTGCCCTTGCCGGTGCGGTCGAGCGCCCGGTCGCTGGCGGCGAAGGCGTTGGCGAGACCGGCGTCGGCCACCAGGTCGGGCACGGTCACGTGGGTGGTGCCGGTGATGGTCCGGGCGCCGTGGGTCGCGGTCGACGTCACGTCGTACGTCGTGGGGACGGCGCCCAGGCTGCCGCGGATCCCGGCCAGCCGGTCGCTGGTGAAGGAGCCGGTGGGCTGCGCGAGGTTGGCGATCTTGAAGGCGGAGAAGAAGCCGCCCGGGACGATCGTGACGGCCTCGGCCGGGTGCAGCGCGTAGGAGGTGTCGCCGGCGTAGTTGAAGGGGTGGCCGAAGGCGAGCACGTCGCCGTCGCAGACGTCGGTGACGGTGCCCGTGGCGGCGGCCGAGACGAAGCCCCAGCCCAGCGAGGCGGCGACGTTGCCGCCGGGCACGATGTCGCGCGCGTCGGCGGTCGCCGAGGCGCCCGTCGTGACGGCCTTGGTGACCGGCCCGTGGTCGTCGAGCCACCCGGCGAGCTGGGAGAAGCGGCGGTCGGTGAGACCCGAGACCGAGATCGGGGTGGGCAGCGGCCGCAGGCCCTCGGAGAGCTGCGCACGGGTGGCGCTGGTGTCGCCGGCCACGCGGGTCGCGAGCCGGCCGGTGACCGTGGCCCGCTGCGCCACGCTGCCCGCCCGCAGGTCGAGCATGTCGGCGGCGGGGGTGATCCCCGCGAGCGCGGTGGTGCCCTCGGCCAAGCCGTAGGACACCGCGCCGATGAGCTGGGTGCGCTCGGCGTCGGCGTACACCGGGGAGCCGGACATGCCGGCCCAGATGCCGTGCCGGTCGATGGCGGGCGAGGTCAGGTCGGCGAGGATCATGTCGACGCCCGGCGCGATGCCGTCCTCGAGCACCCCGACGATCGAGCCCTCGAAGCCCTCGGGCTCGGTGCCCCGGCTCACCGTGAGGCCGGTGACCTCCTGGCCCGGGGCGAGGTCGGACTGCGGGTAGGCGCTGGTGCAGCTCAGCGGCGCGGCGGCGGCCGGGCCGGCCAGGCCGGTGGCCAGGCAGCCGCCGCCCACCGCGAGGGCGGTGAGCGTGGAGACGACGAACTTGGAGGGACGCGGCCCGAGTCCACGTGAGGTCATGCTGGATCTCCCCTGTGAGGGCGCGCCGAGAGTGACGCGCACGGCATCCTCACCCGTGGGGCTGGTGTGACGCAGCGGAACCCGTGAAGCCACCCGGGTGGTCCAGCCCACCGGGCGCGCTCGTGCCCGGGCCCTTGACGGGGGTGCTGCGTAGGATGCCGCTCGTGCGTCCGACCTCCGCCGCGCCACGACGCCGCACGCCGAGCCGCGTGCGGGGCGCCGTCGCGGGGGCGGTCTGCGTCGTGGCGGCCGTCGCGGCCCACGCGTGGGCCGGGGGAGCGGTCGCCTGGCTCCCGGTCGTCGTGGTGGCACTGGTCGCCGTGCCGGCGGGCTACGCCCTCGCCGGCAGGGAGGCAGACCTCGGCCAGACCGCGGCCCGGGCCCTGCTCGCGCAGGGCGCGTGGCACACCGTCTTCATGCTCACCGCCGCCGAGGCGGGCCACCACGCCGTCGACGCGGGCGCGATGCTCGGCGCGCACCTGCTGGCCGCCGCCGCCGCGACGGCGGTCTGCTTCAGCGGAGAGCACCAGCTCGACGCCGTGCGGCGCTGGGTGGTCGGCCTGGTGCTGCCGCGGCTGCTCCTGGCGGCCGACGTCGTCGTGGATCGGCCCCAGGGCCGCCCGGGGCCGCAGCGCGAGGTCGCCCCCCGGCTGCGGCACGTCGTCGTCTCCCACCCGCGCCGAGGACCGCCGGCGGCCGTCGCGCTGGGCTGACCACGCGTGGTCGGAGCGGGCCCCTGGGTCCCTCCCGTGCCCGGCAGAGGAGTCCTTCCGGGCGTCCGCACCCGCGGCGCCCGACGTGCTGCCGTCGACGTGCCGGCACGCGCGCTCGTGCGCGTGCTCGCCGACGGCGCGACCCTCGGTGCGCCGCTGCGCGCACCCCTCCTGGAGGAGCCACCCATGACTGCGACCACCCCTGCACCCATCCACGCACGACCCCGCCCACGCGCCCGCCGGACGGTCGCGCTGACCGCGGCCGCGCTGCTCGCCCTGACGGGCTGCGGCTCCGGCGGCTCGTCCGCCGAGCCCGCGGCGGACGACGCCTCGGAGGCGGCGGGGGGCACGTCGTCCCTCACCGTGCGCGACCCCTGGGTCAAGAGCGCCGGCTCGGGCATGACGGCCGGCTTCGGCACGCTGGTCAACGAGGGCGAGGAGGACCTCATCGTCACCGCGGTCAGCAGCGAGGTCTCGCCCACCATGGAGCTCCACGAGACCGTCGAGGTCGACGGCGCCATGCAGATGCAGCAGAAGGACGGCGGCTTCGCGGTGCCCGCCGGCGGCGAGCTGGCGCTGGAGCCCGGCGGCAACCACCTGATGCTGATGGACCTGCAGCAGCCGCTGCGGCCCGGTGAGCAGGTCGCGCTCACCCTGACGCTCGAGGGCGGCGAGGAGCTGGCCTTCGAGGCGGTCGTCAAGGACTTCTCCGGGGC
>JBQGFI010000234.1:0-8661 GCA_052040065.1 Marmoricola sp. | reverse complement strand
GGTAGAGCAGCGAGGAGTCGGAGGAGAAGCCCTCCTCCCCCATCAGCTCCTCGTAGCGCAGCGCGCCCCGGTCGTCGCGGAACGCGGTGTGCCGTCGTCGGGGCACCTCGCCGACCTGCCGGTAGTACGCCATCGTCTCTCGACCTCCACTCGTCGCCCCCGGGGAACCGTCCCGACGTTAGTGGGTACGTTCCCGCAATGGCCGAGTCTTGGGTGCCGGGCGCTGCGGGGTCGGCGTACGACGTCGACCACCTTCCCTACGGCGAGGCGAGCGCGCCCGACCGTGACGACTGGTGGATCGCGGTGCGGGTGGGCGACCTCGCGCTCGACGTCGCGGCGGTGGTCGACCACCCGATGCTGAGCCCGCTGCTGCGCACCGCGCGGATGCACCTGCTGCTGCGAAGCGGCCCGCGGACGTGGGCGCAGCTGCGCACCGAGCTGGTCCGCCTGCTCACCGACCCCGCGTGCCGCCCGCACGTCGAGCCGCACCTGCGGCCCGTCGAGGAGGTCGAGCTCGAGCTGCCCTTCGCGGTGGCCGACTACGTCGACTTCTACGCCTCGGAGCACCACGCGGCGCGTGTCGGCGCGCTCTTCCGCCCCGACGGCGACCCGCTGCCGCCGGCCTGGAAGCACCTGCCCATCGGCTACCACGGCCGGGCCGGCACCGTCGTGGTCTCCGGCACGCCCGTACGCCGCCCCACCGGTCAGCGCGGCCCGGGCGACGTCGGCCCCACCCAGCGTCTCGACCTGGAGGCCGAGCTCGGCTTCGTGGTCGGCGTCGGCGCCGAGGAGCCGGTGGGCTGCGAGGCCCTGCACCGCCACGTCTTCGGCGTCGTCGGGCTCAACGACTGGTCCGCGCGCGACCTGCAGGCGTGGGAGACCCGACCGCTCGGTCCCTTCCTCGGCAAGTCCTTCGCGACCTCGATCTCCGGCTGGATCACGCCGCTGGCGGCGCTCGACGCCGCCTGGGTCGAGGGACCGGAGCAGGACCCGGCGCCGCCGGCGTACCTCTGCCCCGACGCGCCGCGCGGCCTCGACGTCGACGTCGAGGTGGTGCTCAACGGCCGCGTGCTCAGCCGCCCGTCGTACGCCGCGATGTACTGGTCGCCGGCCCAGATGCTGGCGCACATGACCTCCAACGGCGCCACGCTGCGCACCGGCGACCTCTTCGGCTCCGGCACGATCTCGGGGCCGCGCGACGACCAGCGCGGCTGCCTGCTCGAGCTGACCGAGGGCCGGGGCCCCTGGCTCGCCGACGGCGACGAGGTGGTGCTGCGCTACACCGCACCCTCGACCGGTGGCGGACGGCTCGCCCTCGGCGAGGTCGCGGGCACGGTCCTGCCGGCGCGGTGAGGAACCCGGTCGGCACCCACCTGCCGGTGGGCAGGGGTCTGGTGCGCGGAGCGCTGGCCACCGCGGTGGCGCGAGGTCACGAGGCGCTGCAGGTCTTCGTCGGCAACCCACGGGGGTGGGCGCTCTCGGCCGGCGACCCGCGCGAGGACGTCGCCTTCCGCGACGGCGCGGCCGCGGCCGGCGTGCGGACCTTCGTGCACGCGCCGTACCTGGTCAACCTGGGCTCGCCCACCCCGTCGACCTACGAGCGCTCGGTGGCCAGCGTGGCGCACAACCTCGCGCGCGCCGCCGCCCTCGGCGCCGAGGGCGTCGTGGTGCACACCGGATCGGCGGTGGCCGACGGCAGCCTGGCGCAGGCGATGCGGCAGGTGCGCGAGGGGCTGCTGCCGGTGCTCGACGCGCTCGGCGACGACGGGCCGCTGCTGCTGCTGGAGCCCACGGCCGGGCAGGGACGCTCGCTGTGCGGACGCGTCGAGGACCTGGCCGGCTACCTCGCCGCCCTCGACGACCACCCCCGCGCCGGCGTCTGTCTCGACACCTGCCACGTCTTCGCCGCGGGCGACCCGCTCGACCGGCCGGGTGGGGCGACGGCGGCACTCGACCGCCTGGTCGCGATCGGCGGGCCGGGGCGGCTGCGGCTGGTGCACGCCAACGACTCCAAGGACGTCCGCGGCGCCCACCTCGACCGACACGAGCGCCTCGGGCAGGGGCACATCGGCCTCGGTGCCTTCCGCGAGCTGCTGGCCCACCCCGCCACCGAGGGCGTCCCCTTCGTGCTCGAGACGCCCGGCTCGCGGGAGGACGACACCGACGCCGAGCTCCTGCGAGGGCTGCGCCGCTGAGAGACCGCCGGCCGCGCTCGGGGGCGCCGGGAGGGCATGCCCCCGCTACCTGTCCGAATCGTCCGAGAACGGGACATCTAGTTGAATCCCTCACCAGAACACCTGTACACAGGACATGCAGGAAATACCCGACGGCCGCGGGGGGACGCGGTTGAATGGGGCGAACCCCCTGCTCAGGAGCACCCGTGCCCGTCGTCGAGGCCCTCTTCGTGGCACCACCGGTCTCGGTGGTCGCCGCGCTGACGAGCGCCCTGCCGGGCCAGGGGTGGCGACTCACGGGGATCGGCGGCTTCGGCTCCGTGGTCACCTGGCAGGCCTTCGACCGCGACCTGGAGCTGGTCTCGCTGCGGGCGGAGGTGCTCCCCGACGAGGAGCGACCCGAGCTGACCCGGCTGCGGATCCAGGTGGTCGACGCCGCCCTGGCGGCCACCCTCGACGAGGCCCTCACCGGGCGGCCGGTCCAGTCCGGTCGGCACCCCGGACGCCCCCGAGTGGCGGGCTGACACACACCCGTCACGCCGGGGCCCTACCCTCGACGGGTGAGTGACGACTCAAGCAAGCGGGTCGCGTGGGGTTCCCACGAGGCCGTGCTCTTCGACCTCGACGGCGTGATCACCCCCACCGCCGAGGTCCACATGCGTGCCTGGGCGGAGATGTTCAACTCCTTCCTGAGCGAGAGCGACGCCGGCGGCGGCGACCGCGCGCCCTACGAGGACGCCGACTACTTCGCCCACGTCGACGGCAAGCCCCGCTTCGACGGGGTGCGCGACTTCCTGGCCTCGCGCGGCATCGAGCTGCCCGAGGGCGAGCCCGACGACGCGGGCGACCGGCTCACCGTCAAGGGCCTCGGCAACCGCAAGAACGACGCCTTCAACGCGGTGCTCGCGCGCGACGGGGTCACGGCGTACCCGGGCTCGGTCGCGCTGCTCGACCACCTGCGCGACCTCGGCGTGCCGCTCGCCGTGGTCTCCTCGAGCGCCAACGCACCGGCCGTGCTCGAGGCCGCGGGCCTGGCCGACCGCTTCCGCACGGTCGTCGACGGCCGGGTCGCCTCCGAGCAGGGCCTGCCCGGCAAGCCGGCCCCCGACACCTTCGTGCGCGCCGCCGAGGTGCTCGGCACCACGCCGGCCCACGCCGTGGTGCTCGAGGACGCCGTCTCCGGCGTGCGCGCCGGACGCGCCGGCGACTTCGCGCTCGTGGTGGGCGTCGACCGTGGCGCGGGCGCGCAGGTGCTGACCGACGCGGGCGCCGACCTCGTCGTGCCCGACCTCGCCGACCTGGTGCCAGGGGCCTCCCGGTGAACCGCCGCGGCTCCGTCGTCGACCCGCTCGACCGCGGTCGCTTCCCCGCCGACCCGTGGCGCCTCGTCGAGACGACCTACCGGGCCGAGGACCTCGGCACCACCGAGACCCTCTTCGCCGTCGGCAACGGCTACCTCGGCATGCGCGGCAACCCCGAGGAGGGGCGCGACGCCGTCGCCCACGGCACCTTCGTCAACGGCTTCCACGAGACCTGGCCGATCCGTCACGCCGAGGCGGCCTTCGGCTTCGCCCGCACCGGCCAGACGATCGTCAACGTCCCCGACTCCAAGCTGATGAAGCTCTACGTCGACGACGAGCCGCTGATCCTCGGCACCGCCGACGTCGAGGAGTACGAGCGCTCGCTCGACTTCCGCGACGGGGTGCTGCGCCGCCGGCTCGTGTGGCGCACGCCGTCCGGCAAGCGGGTGCTGGTCGAGTCGACCCGCATGGTGTCGATGACGCAGCGCCACCTCGCCCTGATGACGCTCGAGGTCACGATGCTCGAGGGCGACGCCCCGATCGTGATCTCCTCCCAGCTGCTGAACCGGCAGGACGGCCAGGACGAGTACCACGTGCCGTACGAGGCGATGGGCGAGGGCACCGACCCCCGCAAGGCCGCGGCGTTCGACGAGCGGGTGCTGCTGCCGCGGCGCCACGAGGCCGGCGAGCGCCGCTCCCTGCTCGGCTACCAGTGCGCCCGCTCGCGCATGACGATCGCGGTCGCCTGCGACCACCGCCTGGAGACCGACGACGAGCACGAGGTCGTGGTGCGCGGCGAGGAGGACCTCGCCAAGACCGCCTTCCGCGTCGAGGCCACCGAGGGCCGCACCATCCGGCTGCAGAAGACGGTGACCTACCACACCTCGCGCGGCGTCCCCGTGCGCGAGCTCGCCGACCGCTGCGAGCGCACCCTCGACCGCACCGCCGGGCACGACGCCGGGCACCACCACGCCGAGCAGCGGCGCTGGTTCGACGACTTCTGGGCCGCCAGCGACGTCGAGGTCGAGCAGGACGACGTGCTGCAGCAGGCCATCCGCTTCAACCTCTTCACCCTCGCCCAGGCCAGCGCCCGGGCCGACCGCCAGGGCGTCCCCGCCAAGGGGGTCACGGGGTCGGGCTACGAGGGCCACTACTTCTGGGACTCCGAGATCTACGTCGTCCCGTTCCTCTCCTTCACCCAGCCACAGGTCGCCCGCAACCTGCTCCACTTCCGCACCCGCATGCTCCCGGCCGCGCGCACCCGAGCGCGCGAGATGGCCCAGAGCGGCGCGCTCTTCCCCTGGCGCACGATCAACGGCGAGGAGGCCTCGGCCTACTACGCCGCCGGCTCGGCGCAGATGCACATCGACGCCGACATCGCCTACGCGCTGATGCAGTACGTCGGCGCCTCCAACGACGTCGCCTTCCTGGTGCGCGACGGCGCCGACCTGCTCGTCGAGACCGCCCGGATGTGGGCCGAGCTCGGCTTCTGGCGCACCAACGGCGAGCCGACCTTCCACATCCACGGGGTCACCGGGCCCGACGAGTACACGACCGTCGTCAACAACAACCTCTTCACCAACGTCATGGCGCGCTACAACCTCGAGCGCGCCGCGCTGGTGTGCCGTCGCATCGAGGAGCGCCACCCGCGCGACTACCAGAAGCTGGTGCACCGGCTCGGCCTGAAGCCCGGCGAGATCGAGTCGTGGGAGCGCTGCGCGGCCGGCATGACGATCCCCGTCGACGAGGGCCTCGGCATCCACCCCCAGGACGACTTCTTCCTCGACCGCGAGGTGTGGGACCTCTCCCGCACCCCGCACGAGCTGCGGCCGCTGATGCTGCACTACCACCCGCTGGTGATCTACCGCTTCCAGGTGCTCAAGCAGGCCGACGTCGTGCTCGCGATGTTCCTGCACGGCGACCGCTTCACCGACGAGCAGAAGCGCGCCAACTTCGAGTACTACGACCCCATCACCACCGGCGACTCCACCCTCTCCGCGGTGGTGCAGTCGATCGTGGCGGCCGAGGTGGGCTACCACGAGCTCGCGCTCGACTACTTCCGCCAGGCGCTCTACGTCGACCTCGGCGACCTGCACGGCAACACCGTCGACGGCATGCACATCGCCAGCGCCGGCGGCATCTGGAGCGCGCTGACCTACGGCTTCGCCGGCATGGGCGACCGCAACGGCCGGCTCTGCTTCGACCCGCGGCTGCCCGAGGGCTGGCCGGCCCTGCGCTTCCGGCTCGCCTGGCGCGGCTCGCGGATGGTCGTGGAGCTGCGGCAGGACGCCATCACCTTCACCGTCGTCGAGACCGGTGAGGAGTCGGTGCACGTGCGCGTGCGCGGCCAGCTGCACGAGGTCGTCGAGGGCACGCCCGTCACGGTGCCGCTCGACCACCAGGGTCCGCGGATCCCGGGGCTGCTCGGCGACAAGCCGCACCTCGGCGGCACCCGCGCCGACGGCACCAAGATCACCGCGGGCGTGCCCGAGCCGATGGTCTTCGACGAGGACGTCCCGGGCGAGCTCGACGGCGGGTAGCTACCCGGTGTTGCGCATCCCCGCCGCGATGCCGTTGACCGTGAGCAGCAGCGCGCGCTCGAGGTCGCGGCCCTCCTCGCCGTCGCGGAGCCGGCGCAGCAGCTGCACCTGGAGCAGGTGCAGCGGCTCCAGGTAGTTCTCCCGCACCTCCAGGGTCTGCCGCAGCACGGGCTCGCGCTGCAGCAGGTGCTCGTCACCGGTGACGGCCAGCACCTCGGCGACCGTCAGGTCGTACTCCGCCCGGATGACGTCGAGGATCTCGCGCGTCGCCTCCGGGGCGAGCGCGGCGACGTAGCGCTCGGCGATCTCCATGTCGGCCTTGAAGAGCGTCATCGCGACGTTGTCGAGGAAGGTGCGGAAGAAGGGCCAGCCGGCGTACATCTCGCGCAGGGCGGCGCGACCCTCCTCGCCCACCGCGGCCAGGCCGGTGCCGACGCCGAACCAGCCGGGCACGATCTGGCGCGACTGGGTCCAGCCGAAGACCCACGGGATCGCGCGCAGCCCCTCCAGGCCGCCGTCCTGCTGCGGCCGCTTGGAGGGTCGCGAGCCGATGTGCATCGAGCCCAGCAGGTCGACCGGCGTGCAGGCCAGGAAGTACTCCGGCAGGTCCTCGCGCGAGACCAGCTCGACGTAGCGGGCGTGCGCGGCCTCCGAGACGGCGTCCATCAGGCCGTCCCAGCGCTCCGCCTGCGCGGGGGTGCGCCGGTCGCGGCGGTGCAGCAGGCTGGCCTCCAAGGTGGCGGCCACGAGCAGCTCGAGGTTCTCCCGGGCCAGCGCGGGCAGGGCGTACTTGTCGCTGATCACCTCACCCGGCTCGGTGAGCTTGACCTCGCCGTCGACGGTGCCGAAGGGCAGCGCCATGATCGCGTCGTACGTCGGCCCGCCGCCGCGACCGACCGAGCCGCCGCGGCCGTGGAAGAAGCGCAGCCGGACGCCGAAGCGCGAGGCGATGTCGCGGGCCCGACGCTGGGCGCGCTGGATCTGCCACTGGGAGGTCGCGATGCCGCCGCTCTTGTTGGAGTCGGAGTAGCCGAGCATCACCTCCTGCACGTCGCCCCGCGCCGCGAGCACGGCCCGGTAGGAGGGGTCGGAGAAGAGCCCCTCCAGGATCGGCTCGGCGCGCTCGAGCTCCTCGACGGTCTCCAGCAGCGGCACGAAGCCGATGCGCGCGACCCCCTCGGCCAGGTCGACCAGTCCGGCCTCCCTGGCGAGCACGACCGCGGCGAGCACGTCGTCGACGTCGGTGGTCATCGAGATGATGTAGCTCTCGATCGCCCGCGCGCCGAAGGTGTCGAGCGCCTCCGCGATGACGGTGAAGACCTCGGCGGTCCGGCGTCCGTCGTCGTCGATCGGGGGCGGCTGCTGCGAGAGCGGGCGGTGCACCGCGAGCTCCTCGGCCAGCACCCGGGCACGGGCGGGCTGGTCGAGCGCGGCGTACGGCGTGCCGCCGGGCGCCAGCCGGTCGAGCAGCTGGCCGACCGCGTGGTGGTGCTTCTCCGCGTGCTCGCGCACGTCGAGCGTGGCGAGCGTGAGGCCGGTGGCCGCCACCGTGCGCACCAGGCGCTCCAGCTCGCCGCCGGCCAGGCGCGGACCCTGGTGCTCGAGCACCGAGCGGTGCAGCAGCACCAGGTCCTCCAGCAGCTCCGCGTCGTCGCGGTAGTCGCGGCCGGGCACGTGGTCGGCGCCCTCGGCGATGCGGCGGTCGGTGAGCCGCAGCCGCACGTCGACACAGGTCAGGAAGAGCCGGTAGGGCTCCTCGACGTTGAGCCGCCGGTAGCGCGGCTCGACCTCCGGAAGCCCCTCGAGCATCTCCTCGGTGCGCGCGACCAGGTCGTCGGCCACGGTCGTGAGCCGCACGCTCACCGAGAGCGTGCGGCGCAGCGCGTCGATCTTGCGCCGGATCACCGCGATGCCGTGGGTGGCCTGCAGCCGCAGCACCTCGCGGGTGGTGTCGGGCGTGACGTTGGGGTTGCCGTCGCGATCCCCGCCCATCCAGGTGCCGAAGCGCAGCGGGCTGGTCTCCAGCGGCAGGGCGACGGGGCGCGCCTCGTCGTAGGTCGCCAGCCGGGCGGTCAGCTCGTCGAGCACGTCGAGCACGGCCGCCGTGGTCAGCCCCTCGAGGTAGTAGACGCCGTTGCGCGCCTCGTCGACGGGGTCGGGCCGGTCGATGCGCAGCTCGTCGGTCTGCCACAGCAGGTCGACGGCCCCCTCGAGGTCACGGGTGCGCGCCGGCGAGTCGGGCTCGGCCAGCAGCGCGGCCACGGAGCGCAGCTTGTCGAGCGTCGTACGCCGCTGCACCTCGGTGGGGTGGGCGGTGAAGACCGAGCGCACCGAGACCTGGGCGACCGTCTCGGCCACGTCGTCGGCCTCGATGCCGGCCTCGCGCACCCGCTGCAGCGCGCCGGCCAGCGGTCCGCCGTGCTCGGCCCGGCGCTCGGCGAGCGAGGACCCGCGGTGCTGCTGCTCGGTGACGTTGGCGAGGTGGAAGTAGGCCGTGAAGGCCCGGGCCAACGTCGTGGCCGTCTCGAGGTCGAGCTCCGGGAGGTCGAGGGAGTCGTCCTTGGCCGCGGTGCGGACGTCCTCGACGAGGTCGAGCAGCTCCTGGCCGTGGGTGCGCGTGAGCGTCTCGCCCAGCATCGAGGTGAC
>JBQGFI010000233.1:0-14094 GCA_052040065.1 Marmoricola sp. | reverse complement strand
CGGGCCTTCTCGGCCTCGGGGATGCCGAGCTTGTCGTAGGTGTTCTTGATGTCCTCGGGGAGGTCCTCCCAGGTCTGCGCCTGCTTCTCGGTGGACCGCACGAAGTACTTGATGTTGTCGAAGTCGATCCCGCCGAGGTCGGAGCCCCAGGTGGGCATCGGCTTGCGGCCGAAGAGCTTGAGGCCCTTCAGGCGCAGGTCGAGCATCCAGGCGGGCTCGGACTTCTTGGAGGAGATGTCACGCACGACGGCCTCGTTGAGACCACGCTGCGCGGTCGCGCCGGCGTCGTCGCTGTCGGACCAGCCGAACTCGTAGCGGCCGATGCCCTTCAGCTCGGGGTTCAGCTGCTCGACCTTGGTCGCGCCATCGGGCTCAGTGATGCTCGTCATCGTGTGGCCTTCTTCCTGGTCGGTGGCTGGGTGTCGGGGATACAGGTGGTGCAGACGCCGTCGCCGTGGGCGATGGTCGCCAAGCGCTGGACGTGGCGGCCGAGCATCCGGCCGATGGCCTCGGTCTCGGCCTCGCACAGCTCGGGGAACTCGTGCGCCACGTGGGAGACGGGGCAGTGCTGCTGGCAGAGCTGCTCGCCGACCGGGACGTCGCGCACCGTGGCGGCGTACCCCTCCTCGGAGAGTGCCCGCGCCAGCGCTTCCGACGCGTCGAGGTCGGGGTTGGTCTCGCGCATCGTCGCGAAGCGCTGCTCCAGCCCGGTGGCACGGCGCTCGGCGAAGGCCCGCACGGCCTCCGGCCCGCCGGTCTCGGCCAGGAAGCGCATCGCCTGCACGGCCAGGTCGTCGTAGGCCTGGTCGAAGCGGTCGCGGCCGGCGTCGGTGAGCGCGAACTCGCGGGCCGGGCGACCACGGCCGCGGTGACCCCGCGGCCGCGGGTCGCGGGCCTCGATGGCGCCCTCCTCGACCAGCTGGTCGAGGTGCCGGCGCACGGCGGCCGGTGTGAGGTGCAGCCGGTCGGCGAGCGCCGCCGCGGTGGAGGGTCCGCCGTCCAGGATCGACCGGGCGACGCGCTCGCGCGTCGGCTGGTCGGTCGCCTGGATCATTTCCACAACGCCAGTGTGCTCTTATTGCTCCGGCCCTTTCAAATAAGGTCCGCCTAACCCGGTGGCGGTCCGCCGGGACCGGCCCGGCGGGGTACTCCCCCGCCATGGAGACCCGAGACCTGCTGGCCGACCACGCCGAGCGCATCCGGGAGCTGTACGCCGGGGCGCTCGACGGCCTCGACCTCGCGACCGCCCACACCCGGCCCGCGGGGCGCGGCAACCCCATCGTCTGGCTGCTGTGGCACACCGCCCGGGTCCAGGACGACCACGTCGCCGCGCTCGCCGGCGTCCCCCAGGCGTGGGACGCGTGGGCCGACCGCTTCGACCTGCCCTTCTCGCGGGCCGACATCGGCTACGGCCACGACAGCGCCGAGGTGGGTGCCGTGCGCGTGGACGACCTCGAGCTCCTCGGCGGCTACCACCGCGACGTCCACACCCTCACCCTCGACTACCTGCGCTCGGTCGACGCCGACGAGCTCGACCGGGTCGTCGACGACGCGTGGGACCCGCCGGTCACGGCGGGCGTGCGGCTGGTCAGCGTGGTCGGCGACTGCCTGCAGCACCTGGGGCAGGCGGCCTACGTCCGCGGCCTGCTGGACGGTTCGTAGACTTCCGGGGTGTCCCTGTCCGACGAGCCCGCCCTGCTCGTCGAGGGTCTGCGGATGACCTACGGCGACACCGTCGCCGTCGACGGGCTCGACCTCCGGGTCGAGCGCGGCACCATCGCGGCCGTGCTCGGACCCAACGGCGCCGGCAAGACCACCACGCTGGAGACCTGCGAGGGCTACCGCGCCCCGCAGCAGGGCACGGTGCGGGTGCTGGGGCTGGACCCGCAGCGGCAGCGGCGCGAGCTGCTCCCCCGCATCGGCGTGATGCTGCAGGACGGCGGCGCCTGGAGCGGCGTCCGCGCCCTGGAGATGCTGCGCCACGTCGCCGCGCTCCACGCCCACCCCCTCGACGCCGACGCGCTGGCCGAGCGGCTGGACCTCCACGCGTGCGGGCGCACGCCCTACCGCCGGCTCTCCGGGGGCCAGCAGCAGCGGCTCAAGCTGGCGCTCGCGCGCGGCGGCCGCCCCGAGCTCGTCTTCGTCGACGAGCCCAGCGCGGGCCTCGATCCCGCCGGGCGTCGCACGACGTGGGAGCTCCTGCGCGACCTGCGCTCCGCCGGGGCGACCGTCGTGCTGACCACGCACTACATGGAGGAGGCCGAGCGGCTCGCCGACCAGGTCCACGTGGTCGACCGGGGCCGGGTGATCGCGCGCGGCACCCCCGCCGAGCTCACCCACGGCGGCACCTCCACCATCAGGCTGGTGGTCACCAAGCCCTTCCCGCCCGGCTCCCCCGACTCGCTGCAGCGTGCGCTGGGCGGGCCGATGGACGTCACGACGATCAACGAGGTGAGCCTGCTGATCACCGGCCCGGCCGACAGCACGACGCTCGCGACGGTGTCCTCGTGGTGCGAGCAGCAGGGGGTGCTGCCGGAGTCGCTGCACCTCGGGCAGCGCACCCTCGAGGACGCCTTCCTCGAGCTGACCGGGCGAGGCCTCTCGTGAGCGCACCCCTCGACCTCTCGCCCCGCCCCGGCTCCGCGCCGCTGCCGCGCCAGGTGCTGGCGCAGGCGCGGATGGAGGCGCGGCTGATGCTCCGCAACGGCGAGCAGCTGCTGATCGCCCTCGTCATCCCCGTACTGGTGCTCGTCGGTGGGGTGCTGGCCGCACGGCGCCTCGACCTCGACCTCGGGCGCAGCCCGGTCGACGCGCTCACGCCCGGCGTGCTGGCCCTGGCGGTGATGTCGACCGCCTTCACCTCCCTGGCGATCGCGACCGGCTTCGAGCGTCGCTACCACGTGATCAAGCGGCTGGGCTCCAGCCCGCTCCCCCGCACCGGCCTGCTGCTCGGCAAGGTGGGGGCGCTGCTCGCGGTCCAGCTGGTGCAGCTCGTCGTCGTCGCGGTGCTGGCGCTGGCGCTCGGCTGGCGCCCCGACCTCTCGCTGCCCGGCGCCGTGCTCGCCGTGGTGCTCGGCACCGCGGCCTTCGCGGCGCTCGGGCTGCTGCTCGCGGGCGTGCTGCGGGCCGAGGCGACCCTGGCGGTCGCCAACCTGGTCTACCTGCTGCTGCTCACCGGGGGCGCCGTGGTGCTCCCGGCCGCGCAGTACGGCGGCTTCGGCGCCGTCGCCTCGCTGCTGCCCTCGGGCGCCCTCGGCGAGGCGATGCGCGCGGCCGCCTGGGACGGCGCCGTGGCCTGGGGTCCCCTGCTGGTGCTCGCGGTGTGGGCCGTGGCGGCCGCCGCCCTGACGGCGAGGACCTTCCGATGGGACTGACACACGAGCTCGGTCGCCTCGGCGAGCGGGTCTGGCTGCTGCGGCTGGGCGTCGCCACGCTGGTCGCCAACATCGGCATCGTCGTCACCGGCGGCGCCGTCCGCCTCACCGGGTCGGGGCTGGGGTGCCCGACCTGGCCGCGGTGCACCGACGAGTCCTTCGTGCCCCACGGCGAGATGGGCATCCACGGCGTCATCGAGTTCGGCAACCGGCTGCTGACCTTCGTGCTGGTCGCCGTGGCCGTGGCCACCTTCGTGACCGCGTGGCAGTCGCGCCGCCGCGACCTGCGCGTGATGGCCCTCGTGCTGGCGCTCGGCGTGCCCGGCCAGGCGATCGTCGGCGGCATCACGGTGCTGACCGACCTGAACCCCTGGATCGTCTCGCTGCACCTGCTGCTCTCGCTCGCCATGATCAGCCTCGCGGTGCTCTACCTGTGGCGCATCGACCGCCCCGGCACCGCGTCCGCGCCCACACCGCGCGGCCTGACGGCGCTGGCGTGGACGACGTACGTCGTGTCGTGGGTGACGCTCTACGTCGGCACGGTCGTCACCGGTGCCGGCCCGCACGCCGGCGACCTGCGCTCCCCGCGCAACGGGCTCGACCCACGCGCGCTCGCGCAGCTGCACGCCGACGCGGTCTTCCTCTACCTCGGGCTCGCGCTTGGCCTGCTCCTCGGGCTGGTGGCCGTGGGCGCCGGGGCGGCCCAGCTGCGCGCGGCGCGTGCCCTGCTCGTCGTGCTCCTGGCCCAGGGCGCGATCGGCTTCGTGCAGTACTTCACCGACCTCCCCGAGCTGCTCGTGGGCCTCCACCTGCTCGGCGCCGCCCTGATCTCGGCGGTGGTCACCTGGACCCTGCTGGCGGTGCGCGAGGGTGGGCGGCCGCGCCCGGAGCGCCCTGGGCGCCCGGAGGACGTGGCGTCATAACCCTCCGGGGTCCGGCAGCGTTGTGGGAGCATCCGGGAGCCGTCCGGACGCACCGCACCACGAGCAGCACCAGGAGGACCCATGCCGCGCCGTCTGCTCGCCGTGCTGCCCGCCCTCGCGGTGCTCGCCCTGGCGGGCTGCGGCAGCGAGCCGGAGGCGGTCGAGCCGCTGCCCCCCGCGGCTCCGCCCGACCTGTGCGCCCTGCTCCCCGACGAGGCCGTGGGCGACCTCGCCGGCACGGCGACCAGCGACGACGACGGCGACCCGACCGCGGCCTGCGCGCTGCGGGGCGGTGCTGACGCCGCCGTGCTGGTGACCTGGCTGCAGCTCTCCGACGACGCCCAGGCGACCACGGTCTACCAGAGCCAGTGCGCGGCCATCGACCGCCGCGTGCTGCCCGAGCGACGGGCGGAGGTGGACGGCGCCGGGGAGACCTGTGCGGGCAGCGCCCGCGGCCGCGCCAGCCTCGCGCTGGTCAGCGGTCGTGAGGTCGTGACGGTCCGGGCCGACCTCCCCCGGGGCGAGGACGCCCTCGCCCGCGCGACGGCCCTGGCCGCCGGGCTGCTGGAGGACCTCCCCCGCCCGGAGTAGCCGCGGCCCCGACCGGGGCCCGAGGTCACCGACCCAGGATGGGGTCGAGCGCGACGGCCACGAAGAGCAGCGAGAGGTACATGTTGCTCCAGTGGAAGAGCCGCATCGGGCGCACCACCGTGAGGTCGTCGCTGCGCCGCGCCCGGTGCCACATCAGGTGCGCCTCGACCAGGAAGGCCCCGCCCAGCAGGGCGGCGACCACCGGGTAGACCAGCCCGGTGTCGGCCACCGGCCACAGCAGCATCGAGGTCAGCACCGTGACCCAGGTGTAGGCGACCACCTGACGCGCCACGCCCTCGGCGTCCTTGACGACCGGCAGCATGGGCACGTCGACGCGGGCGTAGTCCTCGCGGTAGCGCATCGCCAGCGCCCAGGTGTGCGGCGGCGTCCAGAAGAAGACGACCAGGAAGAGCACGAAGGGCGTCCAGGCCAGCTCGCCCGTCACGGCGGTCCAGCCGATCAGGGTCGGGAAGCAGCCGGCGATGCCGCCCCACACGACGTTCTGCGTCGTGCGGCGCTTGAGCAGCATGGTGTAGACGAAGAGGTAGAAGGCGCTGGCGCCGACGGCGAGCCACGCGGAGAGCCAGTTGACCAGCAGGCCCAGCACCAGGGTCGAGGCGACGAGCAGGACCAGGCCGAAGACCAGCGCCGCCCGCGGCGTCACGATGTGGCGCGGCAGGGCCCGACGGCGGGTGCGCCGCATGTGCTCGTCGATGTCGCGGTCGTAGACGCAGTTGAGCGCGTTGGCCGCGCCGGCCGACATGGTGCCGCCCACGACGGTCGCCACGACCAGCCCCAGGGGCGGCACGCCCCGCTGGGCGGCGAACATCACCGGCACGGTGGTGAGCAGGAGCAGCTCGATCACGCGCGGCTTGGTCAGGCCGACGTACGCCGCCACCACGTCGAGGAAGCGCGCGCGGCCGCGCTGGGGAGTGCCGGCCTCGGTGGAGTCGACCCCGGAGCTCACCGCCGTCATGCGGCGTGCCGGGACCGGGACCGCACGGCGTGCGGACGGACGCGTCGGGTGCTCACGGGGCTGCGGCCTCTCCTTCGAGATGCCCGGGCTGGCGGTCGTGCTCCCGAGGCCGGACCTGGACCCTCGGAGCAGTTTGACGGGTGTCGATCGGGTACCCGCCGCGGTGAGTCTAACGGGGGTGCCCCGCCAGGCCGAACCCACAGGTAGCCACCGGCGCGTGACCCCCGTCGCAGCCGCGCACTAGGCTCGAAGCGCCTGCCCACGAACGAGAGGAAGTCCGACGTGCCCGTGACCGAGAGCCTTGACTGGGACGAGCTGGACGACAAGGCGGTCGACACCGTCCGCGCGCTCGCGATGGACGCGGTGCAGAAGGTCGGCAACGGTCACCCCGGAACCGCGATGAGCCTCGCGCCGGCGGCGTACCTGCTCTTCCAGAAGGTCATGAAGCACGACCCGTCCGACCCGGAGTGGATCGCCCGCGACCGCTTCGTGCTCTCGGCCGGCCACTCCAGCCTCACCCTCTACATCCAGCTCTACCTCGGCGGCTTCGGCCTGGAGCTGGAGGACCTCAAGGCGCTGCGCACCTGGGGCAGCAAGACGCCGGGCCACCCCGAGTACGGCCACACCGCCGGCGTCGAGATCACCACCGGCCCCCTCGGCCAGGGCATCGGCAACGCCGTCGGCATGGCCATGGCGGCCCGCCGGCAGGTCGGTTTGCTCGACCCGGGCTCCGTGCCGGGTCCCTCACTCTTCGACCACCACGTCTACTGCATCGCCAGCGACGGCGACATCGAGGAGGGCGTCTCCTCCGAGGCCTCCTCGATCGCCGGCACCCAGAACCTCGGCAACCTGACGCTGATCTACGACGAGACCAAGATCTCGATCGAGGACGACACCGACATCGCGCTCTCCGAGGACGTGCCGGCCCGCTACGCGGCGTACGGCTGGCACGTGCAGGTCGTCGACTGGGTCAACGGCGGCGACGCCTACCAGGAGGACGTGCAGGGGCTCTACGACGCCCTGCAGGCCGCCAAGGCCGTCACCGACCAGCCGAGCATCATCGTGCTGCGCACCCTGATCGCCTGGCCCGCGCCCAACGCACAGAACACCGGCAAGGCGCACGGCTCGGCCCTCGGCGACGACGAGGTCCGCGCCACCAAGGAGCTGATGGGCTTCGACCCCGACCTCACCTTCGAGGTCGACGCCGACGTCCTGGCGCGCACCCGCAGCCTGCGCGAGCGCGGCGCCGCGTGGGGGGCGGAGTGGGACGAGCAGTACGCCGCCTGGTCCGCCGCCAACCCGGAGTCCGACGCCCTGCTCCACCGGCTCAAGCAGCGCGAGCTGCCCGACGGCTGGGCCGACGACCTCCCGGTCTTCGAGGCCGACGAGAAGGGCGTCGCCACCCGCAAGGCCTCCGGCGCCGTCATCAACGCGCTCGCCGCCACGCTCCCCGAGCTGTGGGGCGGGTCCGCCGACCTCGCGGAGTCCAACAACACCACCATCGAGGACGCCCCCTCCTTCGCCCCGGCCGAGCGCGCCACCGACATGTGGCAGACCGACCCGCACGCGGGCCGGGTGCTGCACTTCGGCATCCGCGAGCACGGCATGGGCGCGATCCTCAACGGCATCACCGCCCACGGGGGCACCCGCGTCTTCGGTGCGACCTTCCTCACCTTCTCCGACTACATGCGGCCCTCGGTGCGCCTGGCCACGCTGATGCACCTGCCCGTGACCTACGTCTGGACCCACGACTCCATCGGGCTCGGCGAGGACGGTCCGACCCACCAGCCGGTGGAGCACCTCGCCGCGCTGCGGGCCATCCCGGGTCTCGACGTGGTGCGCCCCGCCGACGCCAACGAGGTCTCGGCCTGCTGGAAGACCGTGATGGGCCACGTCGACCACCCGGCCGGCATGATCCTGTCGCGGCAGAACCTCCCGGTCTTCCCGCGCGGCGAGCAGGGCTACGCGACCACCGAGGAGGTCTGGCGCGGCGGCTACACGCTGCTCGACACCGAGGGCACGCCCGACGTGATCCTCATCGGCACCGGCTCGGAGGTGCAGCTGGCCGTCCAGGCCCGCGAGCTCCTCGCGGCCAAGGACATCAAGGCCGCCGTCGTCTCGATGCCGTGCCGCGAGTGGTTCGACGCCCAGGACGACGCCTACCGCGAGCGGGTGCTCCCGCCCGTGGTGAAGGCCCGCGTCTCCGTCGAGGCCGGCATCGCGCTCGGCTGGCGCGAGCTCGTGGGCGACCACGGCCGGTCCATCTCGCTCGAGCACTACGGCGCCTCCGCCGACTACCAGCGGATCTACACCGAGTTCGGCATCACCGCGCAGGCGGTGGCCGACGCCGCCGAGGACAGCCTGCGCACCGTCACCGGCTGACCCACCGACACGACCACGCACGCCACCGGGCCCTCACGGGTCCACGACCTGGGGAGGAACCCATGACCGACCGACTCGAGCAGCTCTCCAACGCCGGTGTCTCCATCTGGCTCGACGACCTCTCGCGCGAGCTCATCCAGGAGGGTGAGCTGCAGCGCCTCATCGACGAGGACCACGTCGTCGGGGTGACGACCAACCCGTCGATCTTCGCCGCGGCCCTGGCCAAGGGCGAGAAGTACAACGACCAGGTGCGCCAGCTGGCCGCCGAGGGCGCGGACCTCGACACCACGGTCTACGCCCTGACCACGACCGACGTGCGCGACGCCTGCGACGTGCTGCGGCCGGTCTTCGACGCGACCAACGGCGTCGACGGCTGCGTCTCGATCGAGGTCTCGCCGCGGATCGCCCACGACCAGGAGGCCACCTTCGCCTCGGCCAAGCAGCTGTGGGCCGCGGTCGACCGCCCCAACCTCTTCATCAAGATCCCGGCGACCACCGAGGGTGGCCCCGCGATCAGCGACACCCTGGGCGAGGGCATCAGCGTCAACGTCACCCTGATCTTCGGCCTGGACCGCTACCAGGAGGTCATGGAGGCCTACGTCACCGGTCTCGAGAAGGCCCGGGCCAACGGCCACGACCTGGCGAAGATCCAGTCGGTCGCGAGCTTCTTCGTCTCCCGCGTCGACAGCGAGATCGACAACCGTCTCGAGAAGTCGGGCGCCGACACGGCGCTGAAGGGCAAGGCCGGCGTCGCCAACGCCCGGCTCGCCTACCAGGCCTACGAGCAGTTCTTCACCGGCGAGCGCTGGGAGGCCCTCGAGGCCGCGGGCGCGCGCAAGCAGCGGCCGCTGTGGGCCTCGACCGGCGTCAAGAACCCCGACTACTCCGACACGATGTACGTCGTCGACCTGGTCGTCGAGAACACCGTCAACACGATGCCGGGCAAGACGCTCGAGGCGACCAAGGACCACGCCGAGGTCACCGGTGACCGGGTGCGCCCCTTCTACGACGACGCCCGCCAGGTGATGGACGACCTCGCGGCGGCCGGCGTCGACTACGACGACGTCATCGCCACCCTCGAGCGCGAGGGCGTCGAGAAGTTCGAGGACGCCTGGAAGGACCTGCTCGAGACGGTCAAGGGCCAGCTCGACGCAGCGGCCGGCAACGACTGAGCACCGGCACCGGACCGGAGGAGGGCCCGCGTTGAGCACACCCGTCGACCCCACCCGCACCCAGGCCTGGGGCAGGCTCCAGGCCCTGGCCGACGAGTTCTCCCCCGACCTCCGGACGTGGTTCGCCGAGGACCCCGACCGCGTCGAGCGCCACACCTTCGGTGCGGCCGACCTGCACGTCGACCTCTCCAAGGCGCTGCTCGACGACGACGTCCTGGCCGCGCTGCTCGCGCTGGCCGGCGAGGTGGGGGTGACCGCCCGGCGCGACGCGATGCTGGCCGGCGAGCGGATCAACGTCACCGAGGACCGGGCGGTGCTCCACACAGCGCTGCGCCTGCCCCGTGAGGCCTCGCTCGAGGTCGACGGCCACGACGTCGTGCCCGACGTGCACGAGGTGCTCGACCGGGTCTACGCCTTCGCCACGTCGGTGCGCGACGGCTCCTGGACGGGCGCGACGGGCCACCGCGTCCGCACGGTCGTCAACATCGGCATCGGCGGCTCCGACCTCGGGCCGGTGATGGCCTACGAGGCGCTCGCGCCCTACCACCACGAGTCGATCGAGTGCCGCTTCATCAGCAACATCGACCCCACCGACGCCGCCACCACGCTCGCCGGGCTCGACCCCGCGACCACGCTCTTCATCGTCTCGAGCAAGACCTTCGGCACGCTGGAGACGCTGACCAACGCGCGGCTGTGCAAGCAGTGGCTGCTCGACGGCCTGCCCGACGCCGACCCCACCGACGCCGTCGCCCGCCACTTCGTCGCGGTCTCGACGGCGCTCGAGAAGGTCGCCGCCTTCGGGATCGACCCCGACAACGCCTTCGGCTTCTGGGACTGGGTCGGCGGGCGCTACTCGCTGGACTCCGCGATCGGCACCTCGCTGGTCGTCGCCGTCGGGCCGGAGCGCTTCGCCGAGCTGCTCGCCGGCTTCCACGCGATGGACGAGCACTTCCGCACCGCGCCGCCGGAGCGCAACGTGCCGCTGCTGCTGGGCCTGCTCAACGTCTGGTACACCAACTTCCTGGGCGCCGAGAGCCACGCGGTGCTGCCCTACTCGCAGCTGCTGCACCGCTTCCCGGCGTACCTGCAGCAGCTGACGATGGAGTCCAACGGCAAGGGGGTCCGCTGGGACGGCGCGCCCGTGACCACCGAGACCGGCGAGATCTTCTGGGGCGAGCCCGGCACCAACGGCCAGCACGCTTTCTACCAGCTGATCCACCAGGGCACCCGGCTGATCCCGGCCGACTTCATCGCCTTCGCCGACCCGGCCTACCCGCTGCGCGACGGCGAGCAGGACGTGCACGAGCTCTTCCTGGCCAACTTCTTCGCCCAGACCCGGGCGCTCGCCGTCGGCACGACCGCCGAGGAGGTGCGCGCCGAGGGCACCGACGAGGCCGTGGTGCCGGCACGCGTCTTCACGGGCAACCGGCCGACGACCTCGATCATGGCGCCCGCGCTCACCCCCGCGGTGCTCGGCCAGCTGGTCGCCCTCTACGAGCACCTCACCTTCGTCGAGGGCGTGGTGTGGGGCATCGACAGCTTCGACCAGTGGGGCGTCGAGCTCGGCAAGCAGCTCGCGCAGCAGGTCGGCCCCGCGCTCGACGGCGACGCCGACGCGCTCGCCGCCCAGGACGCCTCCACCCGCGCCCTGATCGCCTACTACCAGGAGCACCGCAGCCGATGACGCCCCAGGTCAGGACCTACCCCGACGCCGCCGGGCTCGCCTCGGCCGTGGCCGAGGCCTTCGTCGCGCGCCTCGCCGAGATCCAGGCCGAGGGCCGCATCCCCGAGGTCGCGCTCACCGGCGGGACCATCGCGGAGGAGATCCACCGCCTGGTCCCCACCATCGACAGCGCGGCCGTCGACTGGTCCTCGGTGCGCTTCTGGTGGGGCGACGAGCGCTACGTGCCCGCCGACTCCTCCGACCGCAACGACCTCGCCGCGGGCCGCGACTTCCTCGACAAGGTCGGCGTCGACGCGCTGCGGGTCCACCACATGCCCGCCAGCGACGAGGCCTACCCCGACGTCGCCACCGCCGCGGCGGCGTACGGCCAGCTGGTGCGCGAGCACGGCGACGGCCTCTTCGACCTGGTGATGCTCGGGCTGGGGCCTGACGGCCACGTCGCGTCGCTCTTCCCCGGTCACCCGCAGCTGGCCGCCGACGACGTCGCCGTCGGCGTGACCGGCTCCCCCAAGCCGCCGCCCGAGCGCATCACGCTCACCTTCCCCTGCCTCAACCGCACCCGCGAGGTGTGGTTCCTGGTCAGCGGGGAGGGCAAGGCCGATGCCGTACGCCGCGCGCTCGCCGAGAGCGGCTCGGTCGAGGAGACGCCCGCCCGGGGCATCACCGGGGGCGAGCACACCTGGGGGCTCGACTCCCCCGCCGCCTCGCTGCTCCCCTGACGGCCGTCGCCGTCATCCCCCGCCGCGCAGGGCGCTGACGCGCCGGGTGTCGTGGGCCCAGATCGCGACCTCGACGCGGTTGCGCACGCCGAGCTTGGCCATCAGCGCGGCCACGTGGGTCTTCACCGTGCTGAGGGCGACGTGGAGCTCGGCGGCGATCTCGGCGTTGGTCCGGCCGCGCGCGACCAGCACGAGCACCTCCTCCTCGCGCTCGGTGAGCGGGTCGACGGGCTGCACGGGCACGGCGGGCGCCTGGTCGGCGAAGGTCGTCAGCAGGCGGCGGGTGACGTTGGGGGCGATCAGCGCGTCACCGTCGGCCGCCGCGTGGATCGCCTGCACGAGCAGCTCCGGCCCGGCGTCCTTGAGCAGGAAGCCGCGGGCACCCGCGCGCAGGGCGCCGAGGACGTACTCGTCGAGGTCGAAGGTCGTGATGACCACCACCGCCATCGGGTCGGCCACCTCCGGCCCGGCGAGGCGCCGCGTCACCTCGACGCCGTCGAGCCCGGGCATCCGGATGTCGACGAGCAGGACGTCGGGACGCAGCCGGGTGGCCAGGTCCAGGGCAGCCGGGCCGTCGGCGGCCTCGCCCACCACCTCGAGGTCGGGCTGGGCGCCGAGGATCATCACCAGCCCGGTCCGCACCAGGTCCTGGTCGTCGGCCACGACGACGCGGATGCTCATCGCGACTCCGCGGGCAGCAGGGCCGCGACCACCCAGCCACCCCCTGGTCCCGGCCCCGCCGAGAGCGAGCCGCCGAGCAGCTGCGCGCGCTCGGCCATGCCACGCAGTCCGTAGCCGGGCTCCACGGCCGGCCCCGGGGTCGTGCGGCCGTCGTCGGTGACGCGGAGCACCCCGGCGTCGCCCTGCCGGCGCACCACGACCTCCACGCACGTCGCGCCGCGGGCGTGACGCACCGCGTTGGTCAGCGACTCCTGCGCGATCCGGTAGACGGCGGCGTCCACGGGACCCGCCAGACGGGCCGGCGGATCCTCCTCCCCGACCTCGACCCGGACCCGCACCCGGGGCGTCGCGTCGGGGCGCGCCAGCGCCGCGAGGTCGGCGACACCCGGCTGCGGGGCGTAGTCGACCGCCCCCTCGGCGCCCTCCTCCCGCAGCACCCGCACCATCGACCTCATCTCGGCCAGGGTCCGCGACGCCTCAGACTCGATCGCGGCCAGGATCTCGACGGCCCTCTCGGGCTGCACGCCGGCGACCACGCCACCGGCCTGCGCCTGCACCGCGATGGCCGAGACGTGGTGGGCCACGGTGTCGTGCAGCTCGCGCGCCAGCCCGACGCGCTCCTCGTTGCGGATCTCGCGCTGCTGGCGTCGCCACAGGTCCGCACGGTAGCGGGCGACCACGGCGAGCGCGACGACCAGCAGCAGCAGGGCGGCCCCACCGACCGCGTCGCTCCAGCCGGCGGAGGCGACGTAGGTCCCCAGGGCGGCCACGGCCGCCACGACCGTGGTCCCGACGACCAGCTCGCGTCCCGAGCCCCACCGGGCCAGGGCGTGCAGCAGGACCAGCACGGCCATCGTGGACCAGAGGCCGAGGTCGCCGGAGTCCGTCACCAGCTGCAGCAGCGAGAGCAGCCCGGCGACGCCCCAGCCGACCAGGACGGCCACCAGCGGACGCGTCCGGCGCCACAGCAGGGCCGGCACCAGCACCAGGGCCAGCACCGTCACCGCGGGTCGCCACGCCAGGCCGGGCCGGACCAGGCCCTCGACCAGGGCGGCCGCGGCGTACCCGCCCGCCAGCAGCCGGTCGAGCCGGCCGACCGGCGGGACGTCGGCGGGCCGGGGCTCGTGCCACAGGGAGCGCAGGACCGTGACCACGCCCCCAGCCTAGGGATCGCCGGACGCCGCCGTACCGGCCGAAAGTACGAGCGAGGGACCGTGCCGACGGCCGAGACGACCGGAGCCTGCGGGCCGAGGCGCAGCCGGTGCGTCCCCGGCGATCGTGGACCCACCGATCCCACCACCACGACGGAGACCCTGATGAGCACACACCGACCCACCCCCGCCCCGCTGGACGAGCAGCCCCTCCCGGTGCGCGCCAGGCTCGCCGCCGCCTGGACCAGCCTGATGTTCCTCTACGCCTACGTCGACATCCTGAACTTCTTCACGCCCGGGGTGGTCCAGGACCTCCTCGACGGACGGGTCTTCACCTTCGACCTCTCGCAGACGTTCTCGACCGCGGCGCTCGCCCTCGTCGCCGTCCCCGCGCTGATGGTGGTGCTCTCGGCGACGCTGCCGGCCCGCGCCAACCGCGCC
>JBQGFI010000232.1:0-4532 GCA_052040065.1 Marmoricola sp. | reverse complement strand
TGGCGAATTCACCGGCCGGCCGGTGAATTCGCCGCGACGCTCAGGGGCCGCCCGGCGTGACGGGCAGCGCCGAGGTCGGCGGTCCCGCGTCGTCGCCGGTGGGCGGTGTGGCGCGGCGGAGCTCCTCCGGCGAGGGGAAGGCCAGCGACACGACCACGCGCAGGGCCACCCAGCACAGCACCGTGATCACGGCCAGGCGCTGCAGCGCGCCCTCGACGTCGATGTAGCCCCGGTGGAGCAGCAGCAGGAGCGGCGAGGAGACCGCGGCGGTCACGGCGAGGTGCACCGAGGCGGGGACGCTCATGCCAGGGCCGCCTGCGGGGTGAGGGTGACGACGCCGGCCGAGGTGATCTGGCCACCGCCGACCAGCTCGGTGTAGGAGAGGACCGGCAGCGTCGGCATCGAGGGCCGCAGGAAGCGGCGGAGCGCGGGCCGGATCATGGGGGCGCAGGTGAGGACGGGGCGGATGCCGCGGCCCTCCACGTCGTTGACCAGGCGGTCGAGCTGGTGGAGCACGGCGCCCGCCGTGTCGGGGTCGAGGGCGAGCACGTTGCCGGCCTCGGTGGCACGCTGCGCCTCCAGCATCCGCTGCTCCAGCAGCGGCTCCAGGCTGATCGCGTGCACGCTGCCCTCGTGCAGGTAGGGCCGGGCCACGGCGGGCCCGAGGGCCGAGCGGGCGCTCTCGACGAGCTCGTCGACGTCCTTGGTGCGCTGGGCTCGCAGCGAGATCGCCTCGAAGATGCGCACCAGGTCGCGGATCGAGATGCCCTCGTCGAGCAGGCTCTGCAGCACGCGCTGCACCTCGCCCAGGCTGAGCTGGGTGGGGGTGAGCTCCTCGACCACGATGGGGTGCGTGCGCTTGAGCACGTCGACGAGCAGGCGGACGTCCTCGCGGCCGAGCAGCCGGGCGGCGTGCTGGTTGACGACCTCGGCGAGGTGGGTGGTGATCACCGAGGCCCGGTCGACCACGGTGGCGCCGCTGAGCTCGGCCTGGTGCCGCAGCTCGGCCGCCACCCACTTGGCCTGCAGCCCGAAGACGGGCTCCTGCGTCGGGGTGCCGGGCAGCGTGCCGAGGTAGTCGCCGATGGCCAGGACCTGGTTGCGCGGGGCCTCGCCACGGGCCACCTCGATGCCGAAGAGCTTGATGGCGTAGGTCTGGGCGGGCAGGTCGAGGTTGTCGCGGGTGCGCAGCGGCGGGATCAGGATGCCGACCTCGCCGGCGATCTTGCGGCGCAGGGCCTTGACCCGCTTGAGCAGGTCGCCGTGGTCGGGGTCGACGACGTCGACGATGTCGGGGGAGAGGTCGAGGCCGAGGGGGTCGACCTGGATCTCGGCGACGAGGTCCTCGGGTCGCTCGAGCTCGCCGGCTGCCGGAGCGGAGTCCAGCGCGCTCGCCTCGGGCTCCGGCACCGCCCGGGCGACCCGGTTGGAGACCAGCAGCATCAGTCCGCCGGCGAGCACGAAGGGCAGCTTGGGCAGGCCCGGGATCAGGCACAGCGCCAGGGCGGCACCTCCGGCGACCCGCAGCGGCACCGGGTTGCGGCTGATCTGCTGCAGGATCTCCGAGCCCATGTCGGAGTCGCTGGTCGCGCGGGTCACGATCAGGCCGGTCGAGACCGAGAGCAGCAGCGCCGGGATCTGCGAGACCAGGCCGTCGCCCACCGAGAGCAGGCTGTAGGTGGTGATGGCGTCGCCCATGGTCATGCCGTGCTGCATCACGCCGACCGCGAAGCCCCCCAGCAGGTTGACCAGCGTGATCACGATCGCGGCGATGGCGTCGCCCTTGACGAACTTGGACGCGCCGTCCATCGAGCCGTAGAAGTCGGCCTCGGCGTGCACCTCGGCGCGGCGCTTGCGGGCCTCGTCCTCGTCGATGAGGCCGGAGTTGAGGTCGGCGTCGATCGCCATCTGCTTGCCGGGCATGGCGTCGAGGGTGAAGCGGGCACCGACCTCGGCGACGCGGCCAGCACCGTTGGTGATGACGACGAACTGGATGACGAGCAGGATCGCGAAGATGATCATGCCGACGATCAGCGAGCCGCCGACCACGAAGTGGCCGAAGGTGTCGATCACCTTGCCGGCGTAGCCGTCGAGGAGCACCAGCCGGGTGGCGCTGACGTTGAGCGCGAGGCGGAAGAGGGTCATCACCAGCACGAGGGCCGGGAAGGAGCTGAAGTCCAGGGGGCGGTGGACGAACATCGCGGTCAGCAGGATCAGCAGGCTGACGGTGATGTTGAAGGCGATGAGCAGGTCGAGCACGACCGGCGGCAGTGGCACGACGAGCATCACGACGATCAGCACGATGCCGACCGGGACCCCGAGCTGGGTGAGGCGCTTCATGGAGCGAGGGCCGCCTTTCACGACGTGCACGTCCGGTCGCACCGTCCCTGGCGCGTCGTCAGCCCTCCTGGCCCACGTGTGTCATCGGCCGAGGGCCGGCGATGCTGAGAGGTTTCGTGCGCGTCGTCGCGGACCGATCTCGGGCAGCGGCTCGTCAGGACGCGGGGAGCGGTGCGTGCCGGTGACGGTGACGCGGTGGCCCGGCGCCGTCCGCTGGGTCATCACGAAGGCGAGCACGCTCGCGACGGCGGCGAAGAGCTCGGCGGGGATCGTCTGGCCGACCTCGGTGGAGCGGTGCAGCGCGCGGGCGAGCGGGATGTCCCGGACCATCGGCACGCCGTGCTCGGCCGCCTGCTCCCGGATCTTGGTGGCGACCGCGCCGGCACCCCGGGCGACCACGCGCGGGGCGCCCCGCTCGGCCTCGTAGCGCAGCGCGACGGCGACGTGGGTGGGGTTGACCAGCACCACGTCGGCGTGGGCGACGTCGGCGATCATCCGGTTGCGCGACATCGCCAGCTGCTTGGCGCGGATCGAGCCCTTCAGGTGCGGGTCGCCCTCGGTCTGCTTGTGCTCCTGCTTGATCTCCTGGTGGCTCATCCGGGTCTGCTTGCCGATCCGGCGACGCTGCACGGCGTAGTCGAGCCCGGCCATCACCAGGCCGGCGAGGGCGATCGTGCGGAGCAGGTCGACCACGCTCTCGCCCACCAGGTCGAGCACGGTGCTGGTCGGGACCAGGCCGCCCACCAGGGGCAGCATCGTCTTGATCCCGGACCACACGATCAGCGCCACGACGGTGCTCTTGACCAGGATCTTGACGCCCTCCCAGAGCGCCTGGGGTCCGAAGATCCGCTTGGCGCCCTGGATCGGGTTCAGCTTCTTGGCGCTGGGCTTGACCTGCTTGGTGGCCAGGGCGAAGCCGCCCTGGGCCAGGGCGCTGGCGACGCCGATGACCATGACCACCGAGCCCAGCACCAGCAGCGAGACGAAGGCGTGCCCGGCGCCGTCCACGAGCAGCGTGGTGGCACGGGCGACCGTGGGCTCCTCGACCACGCGCAGCGTCCGGGCCATGTAGCCCGTGAGCGCGTCGACCTCGTGGCTGAGCATGCTCGGCACGAGCAGCGAGAGCAGCAGGATCGTGGCCCAGCCGCCCAGGTCCGGGGTCCGTGCGACCTGCCCCTCCTTGCGCGCCTCCTTCAGGCGCTTCGGCGTGGGCTTCTCGGTCTTCTCGCCGCCACCTCCCTTGTCCGCCATCGGCTCAGCCCAGCCCCGAGACCGCGGCCATGGCGTCGAGCACGTGCTCGACCAGCCGCTCCAGGGCGCCCGGCAGCACCGTGAACGACATGCCCAGCACGAGCAGCGTCAGGCCCACCTTGGCCGGGAACATCACGTTGATGGCGTTGAGCTGGGGCGCGACCTTGGTCAGCAGCGCCAGCCCCAGGTCGGCCATGAACATCACGGCGATGACGGGCAGCGCCACCTGGACCGCCACGACGAAGAACATCTCGAAGACGTTGATGACCACCTGGCTGCCGCCGGAGAGGTCGGGGCTCTCACCGATCGGCAGCGCCTGGAAGGTCTTGAGCAGCCCGCCGACGATGATCAGGTGGAGCCCCGTGACGAAGAGCAGCGTGGTGGCCAGGAGCTGGTGGAAGGTGCCGAAGACGGTGTTGCTGTTCATCGACATCGGGTCGAAGCCCTGGGCGAGGGAGAAGCCGCCGAAGACGTCGATCAGGCTGCCGGCGGCGCCGATGGCCGAGAGCAGGATCATCGTGACCAAGCCCATCGAGGCGCCGATGGCGACCTGCGTGACGACCTCCGTGACCAGTGCGAAGGCCTGCATCGGGACCTGGGTCTCGGCCAGCGCGGGGGTGCTGGCCATCGCCAGGCCGAGGGCGAGCACCACCTTGACCGAGGACGGGAAGGCGCGCGAGGAGAAGGGCGGCACCACGACCAGCCACGCCAGGATGCGCACCGAGCCGAGCAGGTAGCCGACGTAGGCCTCTCCGGCGAGCGAGATCGTCATGTCAGCCCAGCAGGGAGGGGATCGACTCGAACAGCTTGGTGGTGAAGGTCATCAGCGTGTGCAGCATCCAGTTGCCGCACAGCAGCAGCGCCACGCCCACGCCGAGCAGCTTGGGGACGAAGGCCAGGGTGAACTCCTGGATCTGCGTCATCGACTGGAACAGCGAGAT
>JBQGFI010000231.1:0-3707 GCA_052040065.1 Marmoricola sp. | reverse complement strand
GACCACCCCGACCTCACGGGTGGTCGAGGAAGGCGCCCCAGCGCCTGTCTCGAGACCCGGTGAGCGAGCGGCGTACAGAGGTCTCGTGACGGTTGCTGCGCAACCTCCTCGACCACCCGGGGCAGCGACGCCGGACCCAAGCCCGTGACCCTCGGGACTCCCCCGGCCTCAGTGCGGGTGGTCGAGGAAGGCGCGCCAGCGCCTGTCTCGAGACCCGGTGACCCAGCGACGTACGGGGATCAGAGGGCGGAGCCGGCCTGCCACTGCGCGAAGGGCAGGTTCCAGTCGCCGTAGCCGTTCGCGACGGTCATCGGGCGATCGCTGCCGACGTACTCGACGACGTCGCCGATGGAGGAGTTCTGGTAGAGCCACTCGGCGTCCGCGGTGCTCATGCCGGTGCAGCCGTGGCTGACGTTGGCGCTCCCCTGGCTGGGGACCGACCAGGGAGCGGCGTGGATGAACTCGCCGGAGTAGGTCAGCCGCATCGCGTACTTCACGTCGTCGATGTCGTAGCCGTCCGCGCTGTCGACGGGGATGCCGGTGGTCTCCGAGCTCATCCGGCGGGACTCGAACTTCTCCATGATCACCTTGGTGCCGGTGCGGGTAGTGAACTTCGGCTGCTCCCCCGTCGTGATCGGGATGGTGCGCAGCAGCTCGCCGTTGCGGAAGACCTGCATCTGGTGGGTCCGCATGTCGACCTTGCTCACCATGGCGTCACCGACGGTGAAGCCGACGGTGCGGTCGAGCTGGCCGTAGATGCCGTTGCCCGCCGGCACGCCGCCGACGTCGGCCTTGACCGTGACCCGGGTGCCGGGCTTCCAGTAGGTCTTCGGGCGGAAGTGCACCTCGGTGTCGCTGAGCCAGTGCCAGGAGCCGGGCTGGGCGGGCGAGCTGGTCACCTTCAAGTGCTTCTCGATCGAGGCCTTGTCGGTGACGGGGATGTCGAAGCGCACGATGGCCGGCATCCCGACGCCGACGGTGGCGCCGTCGGAGACGAAGCTGGGGTAGGTCTGCTCGTCGAGGGTCAGGGCGCGGGTCGCGAAGCGTGCCTGGTACGCCGCCTCGACACCGTCGGCGTCGACCGCACTGCCGCGCACGCGGTAGCGGGTGTCCTGGCGCAGCTGACCCGAAGAGGTCCAGAGCGTCCGGTCGGCGTTGAGTGCGCCCTGGAGCGGGTCGCCCTGGGCCGTCGTGACGGCGAGGTCCTCGAAGGTGCCTCGCGTCACCCGGATGCGGACCTGCTTGTCGAGGTCGACCTGGGTGGCCCCGGCACGGACGTTGCTGCGCACGAGCGCCGTCGACTCAGGCGCGCTGGACGCGCGGTCGGTGGCACCGCCCGCCGCGGCGGGCTCGTCGGCGCTGCTCAGGGCCGAGCAGCCGCTGACGGCGAGCAGGACGCTGAGGCTCAGGGCGGCGAGCGAACGAGGGCGAGCGACCCGAGGGCTGGGCATGGGACTCCAAGATCGGTGTCGAGGACAACCGTCTCAGGCTAACAACGCACCCCTGAGGGCGCGGAACCCCACAGGTGTGCCGCGGGTCACAGTCGCGTCACGGGGACGCGGTGCCTCAGTGGGCGTGCTCACCCCGGTAGTACTCGAAGACCAGTCCGCACAGCGCGATGGCGCCCAGGACGCCGCCGATGATCAGCAGCCACCACTGGTGGAGTCCCACACCGAGCGTCATCGCCGACAGGCACAGAGCGCACCACAGCGGCCACCAGCTGTAGGGCGGGAAGAAGCCCAGCTCGCCGGCGCCCTCCGCGATCTCGCCGTCCTTGCGGTCCTCGGGGCGCGGCTCCATCTTGCGGGCGTGGAAGCCGAGGTAGAAGGCGACCAGCGTGGTGAGCAGGAAGGTCATCACCAGCGCGGTGGTGCCGGTGATGTCGCTGCTCGACCAGTAGTAGAGCGGCGTCACCAGGACGAAGAAGATGCTGCACGAGGCGAACATCCAGGTCTCGGCCTTCACTGCTGGTCACCCTTCTTGTTCTGCTGCGCCTGTGCACCCAGCTGCTCGGCACGCCCGTCCATGTCGGGGGCGTCGGACGGTCCGTCCTCGAGGTCGTTGTCGGCGTACTCGAGCGCCGCGACCTCGGGGTGGTGCAGGTCGAACGCGGGCGACTCCGAGCGGATCCGCGGCAGCGTCACGAAGTTGTGGCGCGGCGGCGGGCAGCTGGTGGCCCACTCCAGCGAGCGGCCCCAGCCCCACGGGTCGTCGACGGAGACCTTCGGGCTGCGGGCGCTGACGTAGACGTTCCACAGGAACGGCAGCGTCGAGAGCGCCAGCAGGAAGGCGCCGACGGTGGAGATCTGGTTGAGCAGCGTGAAGCCGTCGTTGGGCCCGTAGTCGGCGTAGCGGCGCGGGAAGCCCTCGACGCCGACCCAGTGCTGCACCAGGAAGGTGGTGTGGAAGCCCACGAAGAGCAGCCAGAAGTGCACCTTGCCGAGCGGCTCGCTGAGCATCTTGCCGGTCATCTTGGGCCACCAGAAGTAGAAGCCCGCGAACATCGCGAAGACGACCGTGCCGAAGACGACGTAGTGGAAGTGCGCGACGACGAAGTAGCTGTCGGAGACGTGGAAGTCGAGCGGCGGGGAGGCCAGGATCACGCCGGTCAGGCCACCGAAGAGGAAGGTGGTCAGGAAGCCGACGCTCCAGAGCATGGGCGTGTCGAAGCTGATCGACCCGCCCCACATCGTGCCGATCCAGTTGAAGAACTTCACGCCGGTCGGGACCGCGATGAGGAAGGTCATGCCGGAGAAGAAGGCCAGGTCGACCGCGCCGGTGACGAACATGTGGTGCGCCCAGACGGCCACCGAGAGCACCGCGATACCCATGGTGGCGCCCACCAGGCCGACGTAGCCGAAGATCGGCTTGCGGCTGAAGACCGGCAGGATCTCGGTGATGATGCCGAAGAACGGCAGCGCGAGGATGTAGACCTCGGGGTGGCCGAAGAACCAGAAGAGGTGCTGCCACAGGATCGCCCCGCCGTGGCTGGGGTCGAACGTGTGGGCTCCGAAGGCCCGGTCGGCCTCCAGGGCGAGCAGCGCGGCGGCGAAGATCGGGAAGGCGATCAGGATCAGCAGGCTGGTGACGAAGCTGTTCCACACGAAGATCGGCATCCGGAACATCGTCATGCCGGGGGCACGCATGCACACGATCGTGACGGTGAAGTTGACCGCGCCGAGGATGGTGCCCAGACCGGCGAGCCACAGACCCATGATCCAGAGGTCACCACCGATGCCGGGGCTGCGCACGGCGTTGGACAGCGGGGTGTACGCCGTCCAGCCGAAGCTCGCGGCGCCCTCGTTGCTCAGGAAGCCCGAGACCGTGATCAGGCCGCCGAAGAGGTAGAACCAGTAGGCCAGCATGTTGAGCCGCGGGAAGGCGACGTCGGGCGAGCCGATCTGCAGCGGCACCAGCACGTTGGCGAAGCCGAAGAACAGCGGCGTCGCGAAGAGCAGCAGCATGATCAGGCCGTGCATGGTGAACAGCTGGTTGTACAGCTGGTCACTCACGACCTGGGAGCCGGGGAACGCCAGCTCCGAGCGGATCAGCATGGCCATCAGGCCGCCGATCTGGAACCACACGAACGTCGTGATGAGGTACATCTTGCAGCTCAGCTTGTGATCGGTCGTCGTCATCAGCCGGACCAGCTCCTGGCCCAGCGGCTTCCGCGTCGACACCGCGGTCGGACTGCTGGCGGTCGCGGT
>JBQGFI010000230.1:0-7267 GCA_052040065.1 Marmoricola sp. | reverse complement strand
CTTGTGTCTAAGGTTTCCGACATGGAAACCGATGAGCTCCGGCTCCGCGAGCAGCTCCGGGCCGCCGACCGCGGCGAGGCCGCCAGCTGGCTGTCGTGGGCACCGCGCCCACGGTGGCACACGGCGTTCTTCAGCCTCTGGACGGTCGCCTTCGCGCTCAACGTCGGCCTCGCCGGCGGCCTCGGCTCCGCCCTGGTCAACCTGCTGCTGACCCTCGCCGCCCTGGGCTACCTGTGGGGGGAACGCCGCCACGCCGGCACCTACCCCGACGGCGCGGTGCCGCGGGAGCTGCGGGCGCCGGTCGCCTGGTCGATGGCGCTCTTCTGCGCGATCGTGCTGACGACCTGGGCCCTGGCCTCCACCGTGCCCTGGTGGGTCCTGACCCCCGTCGCCGGAACCGCCACCGGCCTGGTGATGTCCGCCTACGCGTGGGCGTACGACGCTGCCTGCACGCGGGTCCGCGCCCGACTGGAGGTCGCGCCGTGAGCGCCGAGGAGCGCGAGGCCCTGGCCGCCCAGCTGCGGGAGTCCGAGCGCGGCGAGGCGGCCAGCTGGGTGACCTACCCGCCCTCACCCTGGTGGTGGCCCCTCGGCTTCGGTGCCTGGACCTTCCTCTACACCCTGGCCATCGGGCTCCTCGACGGGCTGGCGCAGGCCGGGGCCAGCCTCGCCCTCGCGGTCGTGATGCTGGGCGTGATCACCTGGGAGCGCCGGCGCCGCGGCTCGTGGCCCACCGGTCGCCCGCCGGCCGAGCTCAAGCGACCGATGACGGTGCTCTTTGCCGGCGCCCTGGCGATCGCCGGCCTCGCCTGGCTGGTCGGCGAGACGGTGGGCACCTGGCCGGCAGCCGCGCTCGCCGCCGTCGGGGTGAGCGCCCTGGTGTGGTGGTACGGCGCCGCCTACGACCGGGTGGCGGCCGAGCTGCGGGAGGACGGCGCATGAGCGAGACGACGGCGGCCTCGGCCCTCGACGGTCTCGACCCCGCGCTCAACGCCCCGAAGCGGCTGGCGATCATGGCGGTGCTGGCCAGCTCGTCGTCCACGGACTTCGGCTTCCTGCGCGAGCACCTCCAGGTCAGCGACTCCGACCTCTCCAAGCAGACCGGCGTCCTGGAGCAGGCCGGCTACCTCACGGTCCACAAGCGCGGCCGCGGTCGCGGCGGCGTGACCTCCTACCAGGCCACGAAGGCCGGGCGGGCGGCGTACAAGCGGCACCGCGACACGTTGCGTGCCCTGCTCGGCTGACCGGCTGGTTGACTCGTCGCATGCACCTGGGCATCGACAGCTTCGTCTCCGCCGTGACCGACCCCGCGACCGGCCACCAGGTCGGGCCGCAGGAGCGGATGGCGCACCTGCTGGAGGAGATCGAGCTCGCCGACCGCGTCGGGCTCTACTCCTTCGGCATCGGCGAGCACCACCGCGAGGAGTACTACGACTCCGCTCCCCCGGTGATCCTCGGCGCCGCCGCCGCCCGGACCTCCCGCATCCGCCTCGGCAGCGCGGTCACCGTGCTCAGTGCCGCCGACCCGGTGCGGGTGCTGCAGCAGTTCGCCACGCTCGACCTGATCTCCGGCGGACGCATCGACCTCGTGGTGGGGCGGGGCTCCTTCACCGAGGCCTTCCCGCTCTTCGGGCTCGACCTGGCCGACTACGACTCGCTCTTCAGCGAGAAGCTCGAGCTGCTGCTCCGGCTGCGCGACGAGTCGCCGGTGACCTGGTCGGGCCGGCACCGGCCGCCGCTGGTCGGGCAGACCGTCTACCCGCGTCCGCTCCAGGACCCGCTGCCGATCTGGGTCGGCGTGGGCGGCACCCCGGAGTCCTTCGCCCGCGCCGGCCTGCTCGGGCTGCCGCTCATGGTCGCCATCATCGGCGGGGAGCCGCGGCAGTTCGCCCCGCTCGTCGACCTCTACCGCCGCGCGGGCGCCCAGGCCGGCCACGCGCCCGAGCGGCTGCAGGTGGGGCTGCACGTCTTCGGCTTCGTCGGCGAGAGCACCCGGGCGGCGTCCGACACGATCTACCCCGGCTGGCACGAGATGTTCACCAAGGTCTCGCGCGAGCGCGGCTTCCGGCCGCCGACCCGGGCGCAGTTCGACGCCACCTCCGGCCCCGACGGCGCCTTCTTCATGGGCGACCCGACCACCGTGGCCGACAAGATCCGCCGGGTCTCCGACCAGCTCGGGGGCGTCGACCGGATCTCCCTGCAGATGACCAACCCGCGCCTGGCCCACGCCGACCTGCTGCGCGGCATCGAGCTGCTCGGCACCGAGGTCGCCCCGCTCGTCGCCGCCGACTGAGTGTCGCGAGTCCCATGACGCGCTGGAGCGCGTCGGGAGACTCACGACCCGGTCTCAACCGGTACGCCGCGCCAGCAGCACGGAGTCGCCGACCTCGACCTGCTCGCCGTCGTGGCCGTGCAGGCGGGTGCGCTGCTCGCACACCACGACCTCGAAGCCGTCGGGGAGACCGGCAGGGAGCTCCTCGGCGTACCACATCGCTCCCCGGCGGGCCTCCGAGAGCTGGGTGAAGTGCTCCGAGGGCTCGTGGCCGACGACCAGCAGGTGACCCCCCGGCGCGACCGCGCCGGCGAGCCGCCCGACGATCTCGACGATGCGCCCGTCGGGCGGGTGCAGGTAGTGGGTGGTGACCAGGTCGAACTCCCGCCCGCCGGGCTCGAAGGTGCGGGCGTCGACCTGCCACCAGTCGCAGCGCTCGCCGACGCCTGCGTCGTCCGCGTGGCCCGCGGCCTTGGCCAGGCCCCTGGCGGAGAAGTCGGCCCCGGTCGCGCGCCACCCCTGCTGCGCCAGCCAGATCACGTCGCCGCCCTCGCCGCAGCCGACGTCGAGCGCCGTCCCCGGCGTCAGCCGCGAGGCCTCGTCGACGAGGCCGGGGTTCGGCCGGCCGCTCCACATCTGCTCGTCGGCGGCGTACCGCTCCTCCCAGCCCGCCGGCTCGAAGAAGTCCTCCTCCGACGCCGTCCCGCCCGCGCCCCCGGGCTCGTGGCCGTGGCCGTGCTCGTGGCCGTGCTCGTGCTCGCTCATCTCGCCTCCCGTCGCACCGTGTCTCGGCGCGTGGGCCGAGCATGCTCCCGCCCCGGCATTCGCGGCAACTCTTGTTGCTGCTCCGGCAATTCTCCACTCGCGGGCCGTTGGCGCCGCGGGTGCCCGTGCGTAGGCTCGACCTGCCCGGGCTTCCCCCGCCCACCGCCGGGTCGACCGACTGCGCGGAGGCACCCCATGGCGAGGATCCAGAACGGCCGGTGGACGGCCGACCTGAGCGGGCTCGACGACGAGATCGTCGTCTTCCTGATCGGCATCCGGATCAACCGGCCGTGGAAGGTCCGGACCTGGTGGCCGGTCTTCACCGCCATGCCGCGGATGCTCGCCCACCTCGCCGAGCACCCCGACCGGGGGCTCCTCGGCTACCGGCAGGCCCTCGGCCCCTCGCCGCTGCTGGTGCAGTACTGGCGCTCCTTCGACGACCTCGCGCGCTTCGCCCGCGACACCGACGACCCGCACCTCGAGCCGTGGCGGCAGTTCAACCGCCGCGTCGGGGCGTCGGGCGACGTCGGCATCTGGCACGAGACCTACCGGGTGCCGACGAGCGCCGTCGAGTCGATCTACGGCAACATGCCCGTCTCCGGCCTCGCCGCCGCGACCTCCTCGGTGCCCATCGGCCGCGGTCGCCACTCCGCGGCGGCCCGCATCGGCGCGTCGACGACGGACGAGCCGGTGCTGCCGGCGTACTGACGACGCACGCGGGCGCCGCTCGGCGGCGGCGCCATGTCTGCTCACTCGTGCAGCGGCGATTTGTGAACCTTCCCAAGCCGACGCGGCTGGGATCGAATGCGCCTGGCGGGGTCGATCCCCCGTCCACCTGTCCTTCTCGGGACGGTGACCACCGTGGCTCTCGGGCCAGACAGAAAGGCACTGCCACCGCATGTCGACGCATCTCTCCCGACGCTCCACCCGTCGCGCCGGACTCGCGGCGCTGTCCGCGCTGGCCCTCACCGGGGTCACGCTCGCCGGCTCCGCCACCGCCACCGCCGCCCCCGCGGACCAGGCCGAGTCCCCGGCCCCGCTCGTGCAGGCCGAGGGCGAGGCCGTCCCCGGCCAGTACCTCGTCTTCCTCGAGGCCGGGTCCACCAAGGCTCAGGTGAACCGCGCGGCCGACGCCGCCGAGGCCGAGGGCGCCGACGTCGACGCCCGCTTCGGCAACCTGCGTGCGTACGCCGCCGACCTCTCCGCCGCCGAGCTGGGCGCCGTGCGCGACGACCCGCGCGTGGCCTTCGTGGCCGAGGACCAGGTGGTCACGACCTTCGCCACCCAGACCGGTGCCACCTGGGGCCTGGACCGCATCGACCAGCGCAACCGTCCGCTGAGCGGCACCTTCACCTACACCGCCACCGGCGCCGGGGTCCGCAGCTACATCATCGACACCGGCATCAACGCCTCGCACTCCGACTTCGGCGGACGGGTCGGCGCGGGCTTCACCGCGATCGCCGACGGGCGCGGCACCAACGACTGCAACGGTCACGGCACGCACGTCGCGGGCACCGTGGGCGGCGCGCGCTACGGCGTGGCCAAGTCGACCACGCTGATCCCGGTGCGCGTCCTGGGCTGCGACGGCTCGGGCACCAACAGCGGCGTCATCGCCGGCATGGACTGGGTCGCGGGCCAGGGTGGCGGCTCGGTCGCCAACATGAGCCTCGGTGGCGGTGCCAGCACCGCGACCGACTCCGCCATCGCCCGGATGACCGCGGCCGGTGTCACCACCGTCGTCGCCGCCGGCAACGAGAACCAGAACGCCTGCAACGTCTCGCCGGCCCGCGCCAGCTCGGCCATCACCGTCGCCGCGACCACGAGCAGCGACGCGCGCGCGTCCTTCTCCAACTACGGCTCGTGCGTCGACATCTTCGCGCCCGGGCAGAGCATCACCTCGGACTGGATCGGCTCGTCGACGGCGACCAACACCATCTCGGGCACCTCGATGGCGTCCCCGCACGTGGCCGGCGTCGCTGCGCAGTACCTGCAGCGCAACCCGGGCGCCAGCCCCACCACGGTGACCAACGCCCTGCTCGGCAACGCGACGACCAACGTGGTCTCCGGCGCCAACGGCTCGCCCAACCGGCTGCTCTTCACCAGCTACTGAGCACCGCCCGCACCACCCGGGGCCGGGTCGGCACGCCACGCCGACCCGGCCCCGTCGGCTGTCCGGGCACGCCGTCCGACACCGGCCGCACGGGGACGCCGGCTAGGCTGGCGGCGTGACCCGGACCGCCGAGCGACCCGTCGAGGAGGACCAGGTCGCGCGGATGTTCGCCAGTCGCTCCGTGCCCGAGCACCTCGTCCGCGGCGTCCTCGGCGCCGTCCTGCTCGTCGCGGCCTTCGCCCTGGTCGGTACGACGCCCTGGTCGCTGCTCCTCGCCGTCCCGGCGGTCGTCGCGTGGCGCGGCTGTCCCACGTGCTGGGCCCTCGGCCTGGCGGCCACGGTCTCCCGCGGCCGCGTGGGCTGCACCGACGACCGCTGCGCCTGAGCATCCACGGCGGTGCGCGCGCCGGCGATGAGTCCGGCGTCCCCGACGGGTCGTCCCCCTCGACGTCCCCGAGCGGCGGAGGAGCCGGCCCGTGCTGACCGAGATCGTTGACGGCGTGCTCGTCCACCGGAGCGCGCTGCTGCGCAACAACACCGTGGTCGTGACCGGCCCCGCGGGAGCCCTGGTCGTCGACCCGGGCCTCACGGGGGCGGAGATGACCTGCCTGGCCGACGACCTGCGCCGGCTCGGGCTCCCGGTCGTGGCCGGCTTCGCCACCCACCCCGACTGGGACCACGTGCTGTGGCACGCCGCCCTCGGCGAGGTGCCCCGCTACGCCACGGCGCGGTGCGCCGCGGTCACGCGCGAGGTCCGCGCGCGCCCGGACTGGCGGGAGCGCGAGTCCGCGGGGCTGCCCGAGGAGATCGCCGGGGAGACGCCGCTCGACCTCTTCGGGCTCCTCGACCCCCTGCCGCCGGGTGCCACCCACGTCCCGTGGAGCGGGCCGCCGGTGCGCGTGGTGGAGCACCGGGCGCACGCGCCGGGGCACGCCGCGCTGGTCGTCGAGGACCGCCGCGTGCTCGTCGCCGGCGACATGCTCTCCGACGTCTTCGTCCCGATGCTGGACGACGCCGACGACACCCGCGACCCCGTCGCGGAGTACCTCGACGGACTCGCGCTGCTCGAGCGGACGGCGCAGGACGTCGACGTCGCGGTGCCCGGCCACGGCTCCGTCGCCCGGGGCGAGGAGGTGGGCACCCGCCTCCGGCGCGACCGCGCCTACCTGCACGCCCTGCAGCACGGCGAGGACCCCGACGACCCACGCCTCACCTCCCCCGAGCCCGGCTGGGAGTGGACGGCCGGCATCCACGAAGGTCAGGCGCGGAGCGTCGCCGCCCGCCGCCGCTAGCGGTCGCTCGAGCCACTACCTGTCGGTCGAGCCTGGCGCGACCTCGTAGGTCCCCTTGACCACGAAGTAGCTCCCGCGGATGGTGCCGGCCAGCTTGGAGCGCTGCCGGGCGAACCGGAAGCGGTCGGCGAGCTCGCCAGGGACCTCCATGCCGTCGGCAAGCTTGAAGCCGACCGCGCGCTTGCCGCCGTCCTCGATCGTGTAGAGCACGTTGACCGCGAGGCCGGACCGGTAGAACACCTCGGTCCAGCGGATGCCGCCCGCCTCGAACGAGGCGGCCTCCAACGGCGGCGAGGCGATCTCGAGGTCGCGCTCCTCGGCGAGGATGCGGGCGACGTACGCGACGACCTCAGGTGCCTCGGCGGCGGGCTGCGTGACGAGGGTGTGGTCGTACTTGGTCCTGAAGTAGCGCGCCTCGTGGGCGCGCAGGCCGGCCAGGGCCTCGGCGTGCGGCGAGGACTCGAGGCCGGCGGTCGAGACGTCCTCGGCGTCGACGGTGTGGGGCATGGCGTGCTCCTCGGGTGAAGGGATCTCACCCACCTGACGACCCGCGGCCGCCGAGTGTGACGCCGGCCGCGACTAATTATTCGACTTGTGCGCGGGGTGGGTGGTGGGGAGCGCGGCCACGAAGGCCTCCTGGGGGACCTCGACGCGCCCGACCATCTTCATCCGCTTCTTGCCCTCCTTCTGCTTCTCCAGCAGCTTGCGCTTGCGGCTGATGTCGCCGCCGTAGCACTTGGCGAGCACGTCCTTGCGGATCGCGCGGATGGTCTCGCGGGCGATCACCCGGGCACCGATGGCGGCCTGGATCGGCACCTCGAACTGCTGC
>JBQGFI010000229.1:0-3070 GCA_052040065.1 Marmoricola sp. | reverse complement strand
GTCAAGTCGGCCCTCTACCACCACGTGCCGAGCAAGGAGGCCCTGCTGGCCGCCGCGCTCGACGAGGCGCTCGACGCGCTCACCGTGGCGATCGACCGGGCCGGGAGCGGCCCCACGGCCCTCGCGCGGCTCCGCACCGCGCTGCACGAGTCCGTGCGGGTGCTCGTGGAGCACCTCCCCGCGGTCACGCTGCTGCTGCGGGTGCGCGGCAACAGCGAGGTGGAGCAGGCGGCGCTGCGGCGGCGGCGCGAGCTCGACGAGCGTCTCGCCGCGCTCGTCTCCGACGCCGTGGCCGAGGGGTCCGTGCGCGACGACGTGCCGGCCGACCTGGCGAGCCGGCTCCTCTTCGGCATGGTCAACTCGCTGGTCGAGTGGTACCGCCCCGACGGCCGCCTCGACGCCGAGACCCTGGCGGCGTCGGTCGTCGGTGTCGCCTTCGACGGGCTGACGACCGGCCGCTGAGGCGTCCCGCGGTCACGAGGCCAGGCGGTCGACCTTCGCCCTGGCCAGGGTGGCACCGGCCTCGCGGGCGGCCGAGTGGGCCTTCTCGTGCATCTCGGCCGCGAGGTCGGCGAACTCGTCGAGCGCGGGGTTGACGCCGACCAGGGTGAACTCGCGCTCGACCACGGTCAGGTCGGCGCGCCACACGTCCTCCAGGATCCGGCGCAGGTAGGCGGTCGAGTGGTCCCACCCCTCGCGCGGCGTGCCCGCGCCGTACGCCCCGCCCCGGACCGTGGCGAGCACCACGGGCTTGTCCTGCAGCAGCGGCGCCCCGGCCTCGGCGCCGGCGACGACGAGGTCGATCCAGGTCTTCACGTGCTGGGAGATGCCGAAGTTGTAGAGGGGCACCGCCAGGAGCGCGGCGTCGGCCGAGGTCAGCTCCTCGATCAGCTCCGCGGAGAGCGCGACCGCGGCGTGCTGCTCGGGCGTGCGGTCCGCCTCGTCGACGTACGCCGCCGTCACGGCGTGGGCCCAGGCGTCGGCCGGCAGCGGCTGGGTGCCGAGGTGGCGGCGGATGACCTCGTCGTGGGGGTGCTCCGCGGTCCAGGCCGCCTCCACGATGTCGGCGATCTCGCGGCTGCTGGAGGTCGCGGGAAGGATGCTGGCGTCGAGCCGGAACAGGGTCATGGTTCTCCTCGGTAAGCAGCGATCAGAGTAGTTGCTTGGAAAATACTAGCAACTACTTTGATGCTTGCACACCCGGTCGCCCGGCGGCCCGTATCCTGAGCCGCATGGCTGACGGCGGCACGGTGGAGCACGCACCTCCGCAGTGCGACGCCGCCCTCACCCACGCCTTCGAGCTGCTCGGCAAGCGGTGGAGCGGCGTGATCCTGGGCGCGCTGATGGAGCACCCCGCCGGCTTCGCCGCGCTGCGTCGCGCCACCGGCGGGATCAGCGACTCGGTGCTCTCCGAGCGGCTCGGCGAGCTCGCCACCGCCGGCCTGGTCGTCCGCGAGGTCGACGAGGGCCCGCCCGTCGCCGTCCGCTACCGCCTGGCCCCCGCCGGGGAGGCGCTGGTGCCGGTGCTGCGCGACCTCGGCGACTGGGCCCGCGACCACCTGCACCCCACGCCGTAGCGCGCGGACGACGCGCGGATCACGCTCCCGCCAACGCCTCCGCGAGCGGTCGGGGGTCGGGGTCGGCGGCGTCGGACTGGAGGACCACCGCGTCGGCGCCCGCCTCGGCGAGCACGCCGACGCGCTCGGCGACGGCGTCGGCCGAGACGTGCGCAGGGCCGATCTCGGTGTAGACGGTGACGTGCACGCGCCCCGGGCGACCCGACGCCTCGCGTCCCTCCTGCGCCTGCTCCCGACTGCGGCGCACGACGTCGGCGTCCGCGACCGCGTCGAGGAGGACCCCGTCGGCGACCTCCCCGGCGAGACGGACCGTCTTGGGTCCACGGGCCCCCACGAGCAGGAGCGGCGGCGTCGCGGGTGGCCAGTCGAGCGTGACCGCGTCGAGACGCACGTAGTCGCCGTCGACGTCGACCGTCTCCCCCGCCAGCAGCCGGCGCAGCGCCTCGGTGTGCTCACGGAGCAGGGTCATCGGCGACTCCGCCCGCGCGCCCACCTGTCCCATCCAGTCGAGCACGCCGTGACCCGTGGCGGCGACGAAGCGATCCGGGAAGGCCCGTGCGAGCGTCGCGACCTCCATGGCGGCCAGCGCAGGGTTGCGCAGCGGGACCGGCAGCAGCCCGATGCCCACGCGCACCCGGGTCGACCAGGCGAGCGCCATCGCCGCGGTCGTCAGCCCACCCTCGAGGAAGCAGTCCTCCCACAGCCACAGCTCGTCGACCGACGAGGCGTCGACGGCCTCGATGACAGCTCGCAGGTGCTCGGGCGGGGACTGCGGACGGAACACGACGCCGGTGGTGACCATGCGGCTCACTGTGCCCGAGGGCACCGGCCACCCACCAGCGGGCAGCAGGCGCTCCGCCCGCGCCGGGAGCGACGTCGACTACTCGCAGGCGGAGCCGTCGCCGTCGCGGTCCAGGTGGCGGCCGTAGCCCGGGTCGCCGGCACGCACCGGCGCGGCGCCCGCGGACCTGGCCGCGTCGCAGTTCTCGAAGGACACCGACCCGCCGCCGGTGCCGGGCCGGGCGGGCTCCGGTCGCGGTCGGGGCGTCGGCTCCGGCTGCGGGGCACCGGGGTCGGTCAGGCGGTGGTCGACCTCCACGGGGGCCCCCGAGTCGGCCGGGAGCCGCTGCGCGGGGCAGGTGCTCAGCACCCGCAGCATCGCCTCCTTCTCGGCCGGGGTGACGCTCAGGGCGTACTTCCGCTTCACCGCGACCTGGCGGGCGACGTAGGAGCAGCGGAAGGTCCTCGAGGGTGGCAGCCACGTGGCGGCGTCGCCGTCCCCCTTGGCGCGGTTGGCCCCGGAGTCGACCGCCAGCAGGTTGAGGGGGTCGTTCGCGAGCGCGGCCCGCGTGGCGATCTGCCAGCGCCACGCCCCGGACGACCAGGAGTTCCCGAGCGCGACGACGTGGTCGATGTCGACGAGCGCCCCGTGACCGCGGACGTGGGTGACGGCGCTCGCGGTGTACGGGTCGTCGAGGCGGCCGCGCTCGACT
>JBQGFI010000228.1:0-1645 GCA_052040065.1 Marmoricola sp. | reverse complement strand
CCACCCGCGATCATCGCGAGGATCAGCTTGGGCTTCATCAGCACGTAGGGGAAGTAGATCTCGTGGATGCCGCCGAAGAAGTGGATGATGAACGCGCCCGGGGCCGAGGCCTTGGCCGCACCCTTGCCGAAGACCATGAAGGCCAGGAGCAGACCTGCACCGGCGGCCGGGTTGGCCTCGAGCAGGAACAGCACCGACTGGCCGGTCTCCTTGGCCTCCGCCAGCCCCAGCGGGGTCAGCACGCCGTGGTTGAGGGCGTTGTTGAGGAACAGCACCTTCGCCGGCTCGATGATCACCGAGGTGAAGGGGAGCAGGTTGTTGGAGACCAGGTAGTCGACACCGTTGCCGAGCCAGCCGGCGACGCGCTCGACCACGTTGGCCATCACGAAGAAGCCGAAGACGGCGAGGATCAGGCCCCAGATGCCGGCGGCGAAGTTGTTGACGAGCATCTCGAAGCCGGGCCGGATCTTGCCGTCCCAGATCGCGTCGATCTTCTTCATCGACCAGCCGCCGAGCGGACCCATGACCATGGCGCCCATGAACATCGGCACGCCACCGCCGGCGATCGCCCCCATGGTCGCGATCGCACCGACGACACCGCCGCGGGTCTTGTAGATGTTGTAGCCACCCGTGTAGCCGATGAGGATCGGCAGCAGGTAGGTGATCATCGGGCCGACGATGCCGCCATCGGCGTAGTCGCCCCAGCCGCCGAGCTGGGCCACCCAGCTGTCGGGCGAGTCGCCGATGCCGAGCTTCGGCAGCCAGCCGACCTCGATGAAGAGGGCGGTGATGAAGCCCCACGCGATGAACGCGCCGATGTTGGGCATGACCATGTTGGACAGGAACGTCCCGAACTGCTGCACCTTCACCCGCGCGCCGGTGCGCGGGTCCGCTGCGGTGGTGGTGGACATGAGTCTCCTCCGGATTTTCCCAAGTGACCGATACCCCGCGACTGGTGTCCCGTGACTCCGATCACACGCTCTGCTTCGCAGTAAACCTCACAACCGGGCCTATTGCCAAGCATTCGGGCGCAGATTGTTGCCCGATAGTGTGGGAACTGTTCCGAGTTGTTGGAGCCAGTCGGAGCAGATACACCTCGCGACCCGGGTCAGCGCCCCAGCTGGCTGTCGAAGAACGCCCGCTCCGCCTCGCTGGTCCAGGTGTCTCCGGGGCCCAGCGCGGCTGCCACCTCGGGCAGCGTGTCCTTGAGCTCGTCGAGACCCGTGAGGGGGAGGTCGTGGATCTGCGGGAAGATCAGGACCTTGCCGGAGTAGCGGCCCTCGACGAGGGCCTGGAGGCCGTCCTTCGCCGCCCGCATGCCGCCGACGGCGCCCACGATGGACCCCGGCGAGAGCGCGCCCCGGGTGGCCAGGTCGACCACCTGCTGCTGGTCGTGGATGGTCAGCCCCGAGGTGCCGGTGTACTGCGCGTTGTCGAGGTAGACCGCGCTCAGGTTCATCGGTGCGAGCGTGCCGTTGGGGACGCCGGCGAAGAAGACGAGCATGCCGTCGGACCGCATCAGCGTGTCGGCCTCGGCCATCACGTCGGCGATCGGGACGCTGACCACCACGTCGTCGGCCCCCCGCCCGTCGGTGATCCCCATGACGAACTCCTCGAGGGAGACCTCCGAGGTCTGGGAGTTGAA
>JBQGFI010000227.1:0-11147 GCA_052040065.1 Marmoricola sp. | reverse complement strand
ACAACTCCCCGAAGAGCACCACGAGCCGCCGCCTGGGCTAGTCGCGTCGAGCGAGCGGGAAGCATCCGGGGGTGCGACGCGTTGGGGGCGCCACCACCGAGGACCTGGAGGTCGCCCTTGCCCACACGCACGCTCCCTTCCCTGCCGGACCAGGCCGAGACGCTGATCCACCTCGGCGTCGCCGACCTCGCGGGACTCTCCCCCGACACGCTGCGCGACGCCGCCCGCACCGATCCCGGCGGTGACGACGAGCTGCTCGTGGTCCACCCACGGCGCGCGCCGGCGTCCGCCCTCGCCCCGCTCGTGCACCACCGCGAGCAGACCGGCTTCGTGGTGGTCGACATGACCGACGTCGACGACTTCGCCGCCGTCCCGGAAGCGGCCCCGCCCGACGCCGACGTCTACCGTCTCGGCGGTCTCGACCGCGGCGACCACCTGGCCAGCTGGAGCCCCGACGAGGCGCTCCCCGAGCTCCTCGCGACGGGCCGTACGCCGCTCACGCTCGCGGAGGGACTGCAGTGGCTGCTCCAGCAGCCGGAGGTGCTGGACCGCAACCACTGCTTCATGACCATCGGCTCCCGCCTGCGTCGTACCGACGGACGGCTCGACGCCCGGACCCCCGCCATCTGGATCAGCAACGGCACCGGCCGCGACGGTCACGAGCGGCGTCACGCACCCAAGGTCGGCTGGTGCTGGGCGGGCAACCGGCACACCTGGCTGGGCTTCGCCTCCGCCACCAGCCGCAGGCGCGCCTGACGACGTGCCGGCGCCCGCGACGGGTGCTCGCGGACGGCGCGGAGCACCTGTCCCGAGACCCGGGAACGCCACCCGAGATCCCTCGGGAACGCACTGTCCGCATGATGGTCCAAACCGCCTCTGACCTGGGCTTACTGTCAGACCTCGGTGCTTGGGTACGGGTATGGCGACGGCACCCGGCGACACCGCGACCCACCCGGTCGCGGACTTCGCACGCCGTGCCCACACCCGCCTCGACGACCTCCGCACCACCGCCTCCCGACCGGTGTGGGCGATGACGTCGGAAGAGCTCCGCGAGACCCTCGTCGGGCTCGCGGCGGTCGAGGCACAGGTCACCGCAGTGCGCCTGGAGGTGCTCGCCGAGGCCGAGCGCCGCGGTGCCTGCACCGAGGCCGGGGAGCGCACCGCCGCCGACTGGGCCGCCCGCCAGACCCGGCAGCGCCGTCCCCACGCCCCCGCCGACCTGCACCTGGCCATCGCCCTCGACGACCGACACCACCGGCTCAAGGAAGCCCTCGCGGCCGGTGCGGTCAACGCCGACCAGGCCCGCACCATCAGCCACGCCCTCGACGCGCTGCCGGCCACCGGCCACGACGCGGTGACCCCCGAGCAGCAGGCCTCGGCCGAGGCGTTCCTGGTCGACCACGCCACCCGCCACGACGCCCGCGACCTCGCCGTCCTCGGTCGCCGGCTCCACGAGGTGCTCGCCCCCGAGCAGGCCGACGCCCGCGATGGCCGCGCCCTCGAGGCCGAGGAGCGCCGCGCCGCCGCACGGATGTCGTTCGAGATGCGCGAGGACCCCGACGGCACCTGCCACGGCCGCTTCCGGATCCCGAAGCTCCACGGCGCCATGCTCACCAAGGCACTCCAGGCCCTGACGTCCCCCGCTCGCCCCTCACCAGGGGAGCCCGTCGAGACGACGCCGACGCCCCCGCACGCCCAGCGCCCCTACGCCACCCGCCGCGGCGAGGCCTTCGCCGAGCTGGTCGAGCGCCTCGGTGCCCGCGACCTGCCCACCGCCGGCGGGGGCGACGCCACGGTGGTGGTCACGATGACCCTCGACCAGCTCCTCGGCCGCCTCGCCGACGCCGGCGTCGCCACCCTCGACACCGGCCACCGCATCTCCGCCTCCGAGGCCCGCCGCCTGGCCGCTCGCCACCGGCTCATCCCCGTGGTCCTCGGCGGCGCGAGCCAGGTCCTCGACCACGGCACCAGCCATCGGCTCTTCAGCAAGGCTCAACGTCTCGCCCTGGCCCAGCAGCAGGGCGGCTGCACCGCCGAGCTGTGCGACGCCCCACCCGCGATGTGCCACGCCCACCACGACCGACCCTGGTCGGCCGACGGACCGACCGACCTCTCCAACGGGCGGCTGCTCTGCGCCCACCACCACCGACGCATCCACGACCCCGCCTACGAGGCACGCCGACGGCCCGACGGGAAGGTCGCCTTCCACCGGCGGACGTAGGGCGTCAGCGCCACTCAGGAGCGCAGGACCTTCTCCAGGGGTCGGCCCTTGGCGAGCTCGTCGACGAGCTTGTCGAGGTAGCGGATGCGGCGCATCAGGGGGTCCTCGACCTCCTGGACCTTCACGCCGCACACCGAGCCGGTGATCTGCGAGACGCCGGGGTTGAGGTCGGCGTCGGCGAAGAAGTCCTCGAAGGTGGTGCCGGCGTCGAGGTGGGAGCGCAGGGTCTGCTCGTCGTAGCCGGTCAGCCAGGTGATGACCTGGTCGACCTCGGCCCGGGTGCGGCCCTTGCGCTCGGCCTTGGTGACGTAGTGGGGGTAGACCGAGGCGACCGGGGTGCCGAAGATGCGGTGGCTCACGACGCCGACGCTACGCCTGTCGAGCGCTGGTGCGGGAGTACAGCAGCCGGGTGCCGACGACCGGGATGCGGCCGGAGCCAGGAGGGACGCGCACGACGCTGAGCGAGACCTTGGCCCGCTCGTGCTCGCACTGCCGCCGGGCCCGCTCGAGCAGCGACCGGAGCGCGGGGCCGGGTGCGCCCTCCACGACCCAGAAGACCTGCCAGCCGCCGTCGGCGTGGCGGTAGGTCACCGCCCGCAGCTCGCTGGGGACCTCGTCGGGGAGCAGCGCGTTGAGCCGCGCCACCGCAACGGCGTGGGCGCTGGAGCGGCGCACCGCCGAGAGCCACCCGCCGACGCCGGTCACGAGTCGAACCCGAATCCGAGCCTGTCCATCGCCTTGAGGAAGACGTTCTGCCGCCCGCCGTTGGCGTCGGCGGCGGCGAGCGAGCGGCGCATCGCCTCGATGCCGACGTAGCGGGCGGGCTCGGGTGGGAAGGGCAGCGGCTTGGTGCGCACCATCTCCAGCGCCGTGCGCTCGGTCTGCTCGCCGCCCAGCAGGTCGAGCAGCACGTCGGCGGCGAAGCGGGTGGCCGCGACACCGAGGCCGGTGAAGCCCGCGGCGTAGCCCACCCGCCCCTGCAGGGCGGTGCCGTAGAAGGCGGTGAAGCGCGTGCAGGTGTCGATCACGCCGCCCCAGGTGTGGGAGAAGCGCACGCCCTCCAGCTGCGGGAAGGTGTCGAGGAACTTCTCCGCGAGCAGCAGCGAGGTCTCCCGACGCTGCTCGTACGCCGGCTGCATCCTGCTGCCGTAGTGGTAGATCGCGTCGTACCCGCCCCACAGGATGCGCCCGTCGCGGGTGGTGCGCGCGTAGATGAACTGGTTGCCGGCGTCGCTCCAGCCCTCCCGGCCGCGCCACCAGCCGACGGCGTCGCGCTGCTCGGGCGTGAGCGGCTCGGTCATCAGCGCGTAGTCGTAGACCGGCACGGTCATCAGCCGCAGCCGGCGGAGCAGGGGTGGGTAGGCGTTGGTGGCGAGCACCACCTGCCGCGCGGCGACCGGTCCGCCCGCGTCGACCGTGAGCGTGACGCCGGCCCCGGCGCGGGCGAGCCCGGTCACCCGGCAGCCCTCGCTGATGCGGACGCCGCGCGACAGGCAGGCCGCGCGCAGTCCCCACGCGAGCCGGGCCGGCTCGAGCAGCGCGGAGTCGGGGTCGTGGAAGGCCGCCAGCGCCGCCGGCGAGTCGACCCGCGCGCGAAGGGCCTCGCCCTCGAGCCAGGTCACGTGCTCCCCCAGCCGCGTCATGTCGTCGTGCGCGGAGCGCAGCTCGGCGACCTGGTGGGGCTGCGTGGCCACGGCCAGCGAGCCGGTGCGCACGAAGTCGCAGTCGATCCCGTACGCCGCCACGGTCGCGGCGATGCCGTCGAGGTTGGATCGGCCGAGCTCGAGCAGCTGCGGCATCTCCTCGGGCCAGCGCGCCAGGCCGTTGCCGAAGCCGTGGGTCAGGCTGGCCTCGCAGAAGCCGCCGTTGCGACCGCTCGCGGCGTGGCCGCAGGTCTCGGCCTCCAGCACGAGCACGTCGAGGCCGGGGTCCCGCTCCACCGCGCGCAGCGCCGTCCAGAGCCCGAGGTAGCCGCCACCCACGACGACGAGGTCGGCGGCCGTCGGACCCTCGAGCCCCGGGAGCCGCTCCGGCCGGGCGGGGTCGTCGAGCCAGTAGACCGACGGCGACGCGTCGGCGAGAGCGCGCTCGGCACGGCTCATCGTGCGAGCGCCTTCTCCTGCCGCCGGCGGTTGAGCTCGACGCCCAGCACGATGGCCACGGAGATCACGAACATCACGGTGCCGACGACGTTGACCTGCATCGGCACCCCGCGCTGCGCGACGCCCCAGACGTACATCGGGAAGGTGGTGGTGTTGCCGGCGTTGAGGTTGGTGATGATGAAGTCGTCGAAGGACAGCGAGAAGGCCAGCAGCGCGGCACCCAGGATGCCCGGGAAGACCAGCGGGAAGGTGACCCGCAGGAAGGTCTGCCGCTCGTTGGCGTAGAGGTCCATCGCCGCCTGCTCGAGGTTGGTGTCGAGCCCCGCCAGGCGTGCCCGCACCGTGATCACCACGAAGGACAGGCAGAACATGATGTGGGCGATCAGGATCGTCCAGAAGCCGAGCTGACCCGCGAAGCCGGCCGCGACGAAGAGCGCGAGCAGCGAGGAGCCGAGCACGATCTCGGGGCTGGCCATCGGCAGGAAGATCGCCAGGTTGGCCACCGAGCGACCGTGGAAGCGGTGCCGCACCAGCGCGAAGGCCATCATCGTGCCGAGCACGGTCGCGATGAGCGTGGCGAGCAGCCCGATCTGGATGCTGCGGCTCACCGCGCTGCACATCGCCGCGTCGGCGCAGGGGTTCAGCCAGTTCTGCAGCGTGAAGCCGTCGAAGCGGTAGACCAGCCGGCTGTCGGGGTCGTTGAAGCTCATCAGGACGACCACGAAGATCGGCACGAACATGTAGACCAGCACCAGCAGGCCCCCGAAGAGGACGAGGTGCTGTCCGATCCAGCGGCCCATCCGCTGCAGCGGTGACATCCCGGGGCTCACAGCAGCTCCTCCGTGCCGGCGCGGCGCACGTAGACGAGCACCATCGCCAGGATCAGGATCATCAGGATCATCGACAGGGCGCCGGCGATCGCGAAGTCGTTGGCGTCGGTGAAGAGCGACTGGATCACCGCACCGATGACGCGGGTCTGGGTGTTGCCCAGCAGCTGGGCGTTGATGTAGTCGCCGACCGCCGGGATGAAGCACAGCAGCGTGCCCGAGACCACGCCCGGCAGCGAGAGCGGCCAGGTGACCTTGAAGAAGCCGACGATCGGGCGCGAGTAGAGGTCGCTGGAGGCCTCGATGAGGCGGTGGTCGATCTTGTCGAGGCTCGCGAAGAGCGGCAGCACCATGAAGGGCAGGAAGTTGTAGGTCAGGCCGGCGATGACGGCGAAGGGCGTGGCGAGCAGCCGGCCGTCGGGACCGAGGACCTGGAGGAGCTGGAGCGTGTCGACGACGAGGCCCTCGTCGCCGAGCAGCAGCTTCCACGACAGCGTGCGCACCAGGAAGCTGGTGAAGAAAGGCGCGATCACCAGCACCAGCATCAGGTTCTTCCAGCGGCCGGCCTTGAAGGCGATCGCGTAGGCCAGCACGTAGCCGAGCACCAGGCACAGCAGCGTCGCCACCGCGCCGTACCAGAGCGCCCGGAAGAGCGGCGGCCAGTAGTCCTGCAGCGCGGTGACGTAGTTGCCGACGGCCCACGTCATGTCGTAGCCGGTCAGGATCGAGCCCTCGGGGTCGTAGAGGCTCGTGGCGATCAGCGAGTAGAAGGGGACCAGGAAGAAGAGCAGCAGCCACAGCCCGCCGGGCAGCAGCAGCCAGTAGCCGGTGAGCTTGCGCTTCTCCCGCGCCGCCGGCGGCGCGGGTGCCGTCGGCGGTGCCGGTGGCTTGGTCGCGACCTGCGTCATCAGTCGGCGTCCTCGTCGCGTCCCGCGGCGCGGTCCTGCGTGTGGTCGAGCAGGAAGGCGTACTCGGGGCGCCAGGACACGTCGACCCGCTCCCCCGTGGCGAAGAGCCGGCGGCGGCCGGTGTTCTGCTCGAAGACGGTCAGCTCCTGTCCCCACGGCATCCGCACCAGGTACTGCGTGCTGACGCCGACGAAGGAGACGTCGGTGACGACACCGCCGGGGATGCTGTTGCCGGGGGCGTCGATGACCTGCCCCTCCTCGGCGATCAGCACCTTCTCCGGACGGATGCCGACCCAGCCGCGGTCGCCGGTGGTGCCGGCGACGTGGGAGCGCTGGCCGGGGATGGTCACCAGGGTGCCCTGCATGTCGACCTTGACGTCGTCGCCCTCACGGCCGCGCACCGTGCCCTCGATGAGGTTGGACTGGCCCAGGAAGTTGGCCACGAAGGTGGTCTGCGGGTTCTCGTACAGCTCGGCGGGCGCCCCCATCTGCTCGATGCGACCGGCGTTCATCACCGCGACCGTGTCGGCCATCGTCATGGCCTCCTCCTGGTCGTGGGTGACGTGCACGAAGGTGAGCCCGACCTCGGTCTGGATCCGCTTGATCTCGATCTGCATCGAGCGCCGCAGCTTCAGGTCCAGCGCGCCGAGCGGCTCGTCGAGCAGCAGCACCTCGGGGCGGTTGATGATCGCGCGGGCGAGCGCGACGCGCTGCTGCTGGCCGCCGGAGAGCTGGGCGGGCTTCTTGCGCGCCTGCGGGGTCAGCTCGACGAGCTCGAGCATGGCCTCGACCTCGCGCGCCACGTCCTTGCGCTTGCGACGGCGCAGCCCGAAGGCGACGTTCTCGTAGATGTCGAGGTGCGGGAAGAGCGCGTAGTTCTGGAAGACGGTGTTGACCGGCCGCTTGTACGGCTTCTCCCAGGTGATGTCGCGGTCGCCGAGGGTGATCGAGCCCGACGTCGGCGTCTCGAGGCCCGCGACCATCCGCAGCGTGGTGGTCTTGCCGCAGCCGGAGGGACCGAGCAGGGCGAAGAACGACCCGCTCGGGACGTCGAGGTCGAGGTCGTGCACCGCGGTGAAGGCGGCGAACTCCTTGCGGAGGTTGCGCAGGTGCAGGCCCGACCCCTCGCTCCCGGCTCCCGTGGAGCCGTGCGCCGTCGCGGACTCAGCCACTTGTGACATCCGACCAATCTCCTTCGTACTGCCGGTTCTGCGCTTCGTCGAGAGCCATGAAGTCGAAGGTGTCGGCGAGGTCCTCCTCGCTGGGGAAGATCAGGAAGTTGTCGACCAGGTCGGGGTCGATCTTCTCCATCTCCTCGCGGGCGCCCTCGACGGGACAGATGTAGTTGACCCACGCGGCGAGCTTGGCCGCGACCGCGGGCTCGTAGTAGTAGTCGATCCAGGCCTCGGCGTTCTCCCGGTGCCGGGCCTTGTTGGGCACCAGCATGTTGTCGCTCCAGAGGTTCAGGCCCTCCTCCGGTACGACGAACTTGATGTCGGGGTTGTCGAACTGGGCCTGGATGACGTCGCCGGACCAGGCCTCGCAGGCCACGATGTTGCCGGCCGTGAGGTCCTGGATGTACTCGTTGCCGGTGAAGGCCCGGACCTGGCCCGCACGCACGCGGCCGCGCAGGTAGTCGATCGCGTTGTACCAGTCGTCGTCGGAGAAGTCGTCGGGGTCACCGCCGGTGACCTTGATCATGAAGGCCATGGTGTCGCGCATCTCGGAGAGCAGCGTGATGCGGCCGCGCAGGTCGTCGCGCGTCATCAGGTCCTCGAAGCTGCCGACCTCGTCGGTGAGGCTCGCGTTGTACGCGATGCCGGTCAGCCCGCTCTGCCAGGGGGCCGAGAAGGCCCGGTCGGGGTCCCACTGCCGCCCGCGCAGCGGCTCGATCAGGTTGGCGTGCAGGTTGGGCACCGCCTCGGCCGAGATCGGCTGGGTCCAGCCGAGGCCGATCATGCGCGCGGCCATCCAGTCGGTGAGCATCATCATGTCGCGGTCGATGGGCTCGCAGGCGCCGAGCTGGTTGCGCACGCGGGCGAAGAACTCCGCGTTGTCGTTGACGTCGTCGGTGTAGCTGACGCTGATGCCGGTGCGCTCCTCGAACTCCTGGAGCGTGGTGACGTACTCGTCGTCGCCCGCCTCCGCGACGTCGATGTAGGCGGGCCAGTTGGAGACCACGAGGCGCTTGTCGCGCTGCGAGACGTCGGTGGCGCGGCAGGTCGCGGGGTCCTGCACGGCGCTGGCCGAGCCGAAGAGCGGCAGCACGGCGGCGCTGCCGAGGGCGAAGGCACCGATCCCCGCACCCTTGAGGAAGGTCCGTCGCGAGGCGCCGGGCGCCCTGCTCGTCGTACGCCCTGCACCGGATCCTGCGGTGGATCCCGGGGACTCGCCGGCCACGCGGACCCTCCTTCGCTCGGGGGCCAGAGAAAAACACGACAGAGGCGGCGATGGCAAGGGATTCCGTGGCAACGACACATGATCGCCACGGAACCGTCATGTACGGCGCGCTCTGGGTGCGGAATGCGGAGTAGACCGCTTGCCAAGGTGAGTGGCGCACGAGCACGATGTGCTGCATGAGCGAGCGGGCTGCAGGACGAGCGACCGGGCTCATCGACGAGATCTCCAAGTCGATCATCGAGCAGCTGCAGCAGGACGGACGTCGCTCCTACGCCGCCATCGGCAAGGTCGTGGGGCTCTCCGAGGCCGCCGTGCGGCAGCGGGTGCAGCGGCTCACCGAGGCGGGGGTGATGCAGATCGTCGCCGTGACCGACCCGCTCCAGCTCGGCTTCGGCCGCCAGGCCATGGTCGGCATCCACGTCGACGGCGCCGTGCAGCCGGTCGCCGACGCGCTGGCCGCCCTCGAGGAGGTCATCTACGTGGTGATGACCGCGGGGGGCTACGACGTGCTCTGCGAGGTGGTCAGCGCCAGCGACGAGGAGCTGCTCGACCTCGTCGCGGGGCGGATCCGGGCCGTCGAGGGCGTCCGCACCACCGAGACCTTCATGTACCTCAAGCTCGCCAAGCAGACCTACAGCTGGGGCGTCCGCTAGCACGACGCTCCGGGGCGAACCGCTGCTGCCGTCGTGTCCGGCATGGCACGATACGCCCGTGATCAAAGGTGAGCGCGCCTCCGAGGGACGTCCGGTGCCGCGCCACTCGACCCGCCCTCCGCAGGCCGACCTCGATCCCGCCACCAAGTCGATCATCGGGCTGCTCCAGCGCGACGGGCGTCGCCCGTACTCCGAGATCGCCGAGGTGGTGGGGCTGCCCGAGGAGGACGTGGTCGAGCGGGTACGCCGCCTGACCGAGGCCGGCGTCATCCAGATCACCGCGGTCACCGACCCGCTCCAGCTCGGCTTCGCGCGCCAGGCGATGGTCGGGCTGCGGGTCGACCACGACGAGGTCAAGGCCGTGGCCGCGGCGCTGGCCGAGATCGACGAGGTCGTCTACGTCGTGCTGACCGCGGGCGGCTTCGAGCTCATCGCCGAGGTGATCGGCAACAGCGACGCCCACCTGCTCGAGGTCGTCGCCCGCATCAAGCCGCTGCCGGGCGTGACCTCGCTGCACACCTTCCTCTACCTGGAGCTGGAGAAGCAGGTCTACACCTGGGGCACCCGCTAGCCCCTCACTGCAGCTCGACCTCGCCCGCGGCGTACTGCTTGCGGATCACCTTCTTGTCGAACTTGCCGACGCTGGTGCGCGGCACCTGGTCGACGAAGGCCCACGCGTCGGGCAGCTGCCACTTGGCGAAGTCGGCGGCGAGGAAGTCGCGCAGCTGCTCGACCGTGACCTCCGCACCCTCGCGGACCACCACGGTGGCGAGCGGCCGCTCGTCCCACTTCTCGTCGGGGATCGCGACGACCGCCGCCTCGACGACGTCGTCGTGCGCCATCAGGGCGTTCTCCAGGTCGACCGAGGAGATCCACTCCCCGCCCGACTTGATGACGTCCTTGCTGCGGTCGGTGAGGGTGATGTAGCCGAGCGCGTCGAGCTTGCCGACGTCGCCCGTGCGCAACCAGCCGTCGTGGAACTTCTCCGCCGCCTGCGGGTCGTCGCTGCGGTAGTACTCCGCGGTGACCCACGGGCCGCGCACCTCCAGCTCGCCCACCGCGTCGCCGTCGTCGGCGAGCACGCGACCGTCGTCGCCGACGATGCGGCCCTCGACCCCGCACAGCAGGCGGCCCTGGGTGCCCCGGTAGCGCCAGGCCTCCTCGGTGCCCTCCTCGACGCCCAGCGGCGGACGCCCGGCCGAGGCCACCGGCGAGGTCTCGGTCATCCCCCAGGCCTGCCGCACCTCGATGCCGTGCTTGCGCCACAGCGCCTGCTGCAGCGCGAGCGGCACCGCCGACCCGCCGCACAGGATCAGGCCGAGCGACTCCGGCTTCTGGTCGGGGTGGCGCTCGAGGTGACCGAGCACGTCGTTCCAGACCGTCGGCACCGCGCCCGAGACCGTCGGCCGGGAGGCGGCCATGAAGCGGCACAGCGGCTCGGCCTGCAGCCAGCGGTCGGGCATGCACAGCGACGCGCCGCTCATCAGGGCGGCGTACACCAGGCCCCAGGCGTTGGCGTGGAACTGCGGCACGATGGGCAGCACCCGCGCGTGCGCGTCGAGCGCGGCCACGGTGCCGCTCCAGATCGCCATCGAGTGCAGGTAGGCCGAGCGGTGGCTGTAGACGACGCCCTTGGGGTTGCCGGTGGTGCCGCTGGTGTAGCACATGGCGGCGGCGTCGCGCTCGTCGATCTCGGGCCAGTCGAAGGTGTCGGGCTGCGCGTCGAGCAGCTCGTCGTAGCGGTGCACCGTGGCGCCCTGGCCCTCCAGCGGCGCGAGGTCGGCGGACGCGGCCTCGGGGCCGGCCACCACCACGTGCTCGACGGTCTCCATCGCACCCAGGTGCGGCGCCAGCAGCCCGATCAGCGAGGCGTCGACGAGGACCACCTTGTCCTCGGCGTGGTTGGCGATGTAGACGAGCTGGTCGGCCGGCAGCCGGATGTTGAGGGTGTGCAGCACCGCGCCCATCGAGGGCACCGCGAGGTAGGCCGTGAGGTGCTCGGCGTTGTTCCACATGAAGGTCGCGACACGCTGGTC
>JBQGFI010000226.1:0-2361 GCA_052040065.1 Marmoricola sp. | reverse complement strand
GGGATCGCCTCGTGCATCCGGTTCAGCGAGCGCAGGAAGGTCGACTTGCCGCAGCCGGAGGGGCCGATGAAGGCGGTGACCGACCGCGCGGGGATCGTCATGCTGACGCCCTCGACGGCGAGGAAGTCGCCGTAGTAGATGTCGAGGTCAGAGACGTCGATGCTCTTGGCCATGGGTCAGTTTCTCCTACGAGGGTGCTGGCGGGCGGTCAGCGGGTCTTGGGGGCGTAGATCTTGCCGATGATCCGCGCGACGAGGTTGAGCACCATCACGATCACGATCAGCACGAAGGCCCCGCCCCAGGCGATGTCGACGCCCGGCGGCGTCATGCCCGGGCTCTCGGGGATGCCCGGGTTGGCGTTCTGGGTGTAGATCAGCACGGGCAGCGTCGTCATGCGGTCCGAGAAGAGGTTGAAGTTGGTCGTCGTGGTGAGGCCGGCGATGAGCAGCAGCGGCGCGGTCTCGCCGACGACGCGGGCCAGGGCCAGCGTCACGCCGGTCACGATGCCGCCCAGCGACGTCGGCAGCACGACCTTGACGATCGTGCGCCACTTCGGCACGCCGAGGGCGTACGCCGCCTCGCGCAGGTCGCTGGGCACCAGGCGCAGCATCTCCTCGGTGGAGCGCACCACGATGGGGATCATCAGGATCGACAGCGCGATCGAGCCGCCGAGGCCGGCGCGGGCGGCCGGGCCGAAGAGCAGGATCCACAGCGCGAAGGCGAACAGGCCGGCCACGATCGAGGGGATGCCGGTCATGACGTCGACGAGGAAGGTGATGGCGCGGGCCAGCCGCTGGCGTGCGCCGTACTCGACCAGGTAGATCGCGGCGAAGATCCCGATCGGGACCGAGATCACGGCGGCGCCCAGCGTGACGAGCAGCGTGCCGACCAGGGCGTGGTAGATGCCCACCTCCTGGTCGAGGCTGGTCCGGTACTGCGAGAAGGTCAGGAAGGTCGCGCTCATCTGCGGTGCGCCGCGCGAGACCACCGTCCAGAGCAGGGAGACCAGCGGCACCAGGGCGACGGCGAACGAGGCCCAGATCAACCCCGTCATCAGCCGGTCGACGGCCGAGCGGCGTCCCTCGACGGCGACCGCCCAGGACGGCAGCAGGACCAGGAAGACGACACCGGCCAGCAGCGCGGTGGTGAGCGGGCCGAGGCCGGCCAGCAGCGCCACGAGCACGGCGGCGGCCGCGGCGCCGAGGGCCACCAGGCCCGGGGCCCAGCGCGGCAGCCGTGGGCGCCGCAGGTCGACGTCGCGCCCCGAGCGGGGCTGCGGGGGGCGGGTGGTCGTGGTGCTCATCGGACGGTGTTCCGCTCGGATCGGGCCACCAGCCAGCGGGCGGCGAAGTTGACCACGAAGGTCACCAGGAAGAGGACGAGCCCGGTCGCGATCAGCACCGAGATCTTGCCCGGCGTGCCCTCGCGGTAGTTGGTGGCGATGTTGGAGGCGATGCTCGCCGGGTTGCTGGAGGAGATCAGGTTGAAGCTGATGCCGCCGCCCGCGGAGAGCACCATCGCGACCGCCATGGTCTCACCGAGCGCACGTCCGAGGCCGAGCATGACCGCCGAGACCATGCCGGAGCGGGCGTAGGGGAAGACGGTGAGCCGGATCATCTCCCAGCGGGTGGCGCCGAGCGCCAGCGCCGCCTCCTGGTGGAGCTGCGGGGTCTGGGCGAAGATCTCGCGCGAGATCGCGGTGATGATCGGCAGGATCATGATCGCCAGCACGATGCCGGCGGTCAGGATGGTGCGACCGGTGGTCGACGGGGGGCCGGCGAAGAGGGGCAGCCACCCCAGGTTCTCGTGCAGCCAGCCGTACGCCGGCGCGATGCGCACGGCGAGGACGTTGATGCCCCAGAGGCCGAAGACGACGCTGGGCACCGCGGCGAGCAGGTCGACGATGTAGCCGGCGGGCGCGGCGACCGCGCGCGGGGCGTAGTGGCTGATCACCAAGGCGATGCCGAAGGCCAGCGGCGCGGCCACCACCACCGCGATGACGGCGGCGAGGATGGTGCCGAAGAGCAGCGGGGCGACGTACCCGGCGAAGGTGCTGGCGCGCGGGGCGTAGAAGGAGGCCGGCTGCGTGAGGCCCGGGATCCCCTCGATGGCCAGGAACACGAAGACGCCCGCCAGGGCGACCAGGATCGCGATTCCGGCGCCGCGGGCGATGCCGGAGAAGATGCGGTCGCCCGGGCGGCTGGGTGCCGTGGTCGGTGGGCGCTCTGTCACCGAAGACTGCGTCACGGGGGTCCTTCGTCGCTGGGGGAGGTGCCTGGTGGTCTCACGTCGACGGGCGTGGGGGGGGGTGACCCCCCAACCCCCCCGTGCGAGGCGTGGGGGGCCGGGGCAAAACCCTGG